>RECR01000109.1 GCA_007693955.1 Gloeocapsa sp. DLM2.Bin57 | reverse complement strand
TTGAAAACCTCGTAGTTGAACAAGGAAAGATTAAAAATGATTTTAAAAGGGAATTTCAAAACTTTCTAATTGACCAAAGAAAGATTAAAGAAGAAATAACTATCTCGTTACAGCAACAAAATGAAAAAATAGAATCACTACTTAAATACTTTCTAGTTGAAGAGGGAAATCTTAAAGAACAAATAAATATATCATTACTAGAACAAACCCAAAAAATAGAATCACTATTTGAATACTTTCTAGTTGAACAGGGAAAGATTAAAGAAGAGATAACTATCTCGTTACAAGAACAAAATGAAAAAATAGAATCACTACTTGAATACTATCTAGTTGAACAGGAAAAAGTTAAACAGGAAATAAATATATCATTACAACAACAAACGAAAAAAATAGAATTACTGAAGGTTAAACTAGAAGAAACTTCTTTACAAGTTATTCAAAGTAATCAAAGAAATAAATTAATATTTTTGTCTATATTAACTTTCAATCTAATTGGTTTTACTGCGGTATGCTTTCTTATTTATAAACTGCAACAGGGATAAACAATATGCTTTACAGCTTATATGAATCAGTCATCGATAATTGCTTAGTAGAAGGAATTAATAAGTCTCAAGGTTGGGGAGAAATAGTCAACCAACAAATCTTACCCCTATTAGAGCATCCTAAACTAAATCATCATTTTACAATTATTAAAAATAGTTTAGAACGCTTTGACCAACCAATTAGTGTCTTTGTCGTAGGAGAGGGTAAATTTGGCAAAAGTACTCTAATTAACGCCTTAATTGGTCAAGGAAAAGAAGTAGCTAAGACTCACTTTTTACCTAAAACTTGGCATATCACTAGATATGTACCTAGTCTCGTAGAAGAAAGATATGAAATTTATTATAATCATCAACACGAAGATACAGAAAGATTTGAAACAATCTGTAAAAATTGTGCAGAAAACATTATTATTGATTCTGGCTTAATTAAACTGAGTAATTTAGAACAACTACAAGAAATTTTAAACTTAGAGGAGGCTGAAAAGAAAAAAAGCGGTGGTAAAAGCCCAATTTGGCAAGTACTGCAAACTGTTCCCAATGATACCCTAAACATAACTATGGAGGTAGTAGATACTCCAGGAATATCCCAAAATCGCCAAGGTATTGTACAAGAAGAAACCATAGAAGACTTTTATTATCGTGCAGATATTGTCCTTTGGGTAATGATTGCTGATAAATTAAATAGTCGAGAAACCAATGAATCACTACAATCTATGTCACGCTACGGTAAACCAATTATTGGCATAATTAATAGGGCTGATCAAATTCCCGAAGGAAAAAAAGAACTAGTAATTGAGCAAGTTCAAGAAAAATTTGCTAACTTACTCAATGATATTGTTTTACTCAGTGCTAAACAAGCTTTTGAAGGTCATAAAAATAGTAATACTTCACTATTAGAAGAGAGCGGTTTACCTTTGTTATTGTCTAAAATAGACTATCATGTTGTTAAAAATGGGCGGAGAAATCAAGCTATTTCTACTTACAATACAAGTATAAAAGCTGCAGAAGAAGCACAAACAATTCTCATTCAGGAAGCAGAAAATATTGAGAAAAATCTTGAAATCTATCAGCAAAACTTAACCTATGCCTCAAGTTTTAAACATGAAACCAAAGTCAAGTTGATTATTCAAGGAATAGTTAATGAAACTAAACAACAAATTAAACAAGAGGCAAAAAAGAAAATGGAAAGTACTAAAAATATTCAGGATGAGCATTTACCATTATTTGATGAGTCAGCAGTAAAACAAGTTATTAAAGAAATTATTAAGAATAATCTCCTAAAAATGCAAAACTCTTTAGAAAGAGAATTAGAAGCAATTTTAGAAAAAATAGAGGTTAACAAATATCAAGAGCAAACCTATGGAGCAACTGGCTATATTAAATCTTACCTAGATAAGGTGACTGTTAATATCCAAAATACAGATTTTTTAACCAATCTAAATTTAGACAATCTTGAGATTGATTTCTGGGAACATTTCAAGTTATTTTTAGTCAATATTGGGCTTGGTATTAAAGATGGTATTAAAGATTTTTTTGAAGATGTAGCCAGTTGGTTTTGGGATGATTATAATGAACAAAAAAGACAAGCTAGGGAGAGGGAAAGAATAAAAAAGATTAGAAATCAAGAATTACAAGCCAATATCAATAACCTAGAAAATGTAGCAGAAAGGTGTAAGCAACAAATAACCCAAGCAGCAGAAAGTCAAGTAAACACCATAACTGATTTATTAGAAAAGGAGGTTAAAAACAGCTTTGAAAAAGCCTTTAAATCAAAAATAGTAATGACAGCAAAAGCCGCGCAAAACCGCCAAAATGCTGCAAGATCATTTATACCACCTGTAATAATTCCTACGATTACCGAAGCATTGCAAAACTAAAGACTATAATTATGAACAATCCTCAAGAAATACTCGCACAAGCACTAAACTGGGCAGAAAATTCCCCAGACTCAACTCGCACGATTATAGAATGGAGCGATCGCCGCTACGGATTAAATAAATTTTGGAACTCTGTACATTGGTTACGGAAAGCTTCTGAATCTTTTCAACGTCCTTTGAGAATTGCTATTTGTGGTGAAAATAACTCAGGAAAGAGTACATTAGTTAATGCTTTAATTCGCGACGAAATAGCAGTAACTGACTTTTTTGAGTTTACCTTTTGTCCGATGGTATTCTCCTATGAATACAAAGAACAAGTTAAAATTATTTATAATTCAGATGCAGTTATAGAAGTTAATTTAGCCGATTTAGAAGCTAAAATGCGGTCTCTCCATGCAGAGAAAGAATTAGAAAATATCAAACGTATCGAAGTTAAAGCCCCCAAACGTTATCTAAAAAAATATCAAATAGCTGATGTACCTGGTTTGGGTGCAGATGAGAGAAACACTAGAATCGCTCAAGCTTTTACAGAGGAGATAGATGTAGTAATTTTTGTTCTTAATGCTACTATTTTAGGACAATTGAGCATAATGCAAGAGATTGAAAAATTAACAGAACAATTTTCGCATATTTGCTTAGTAATTAATAAAATGGATCAAGTTGGCTATGAAAATGATGAAGAAACTGTAGAATTTATCGCTAGTCAAATTTATGAGCTACGAAAAATACCTATTTTCCCCATGGCTGCTCTTGATGTTGCTAATAATGCTACTGCTCAAGAATGGTTACATGATTTAGAAGAGCAATTTTTTAAACCAGTTGCTGAAAATGCAGAAAGTATTAAAGTTATACAAGCTTTGGAAAAATGTTATCGTCAACTATCTACTCTGAGTATATTTTTACAGTCCACCTATCACCAAGCTAATCGATATTCAACCTTGGTAAAAGTTAGTAGTAAAAGATTAGAAAAAGCCATAGACTCTCTTCTAGATAATCTTGATAAGGAAGTCAAAAGATGGGTTGAACAAGAGGGATTTTTAAGCTTAATTAAAGAATATAAGCTGAGACTCGAAAAAAATAATATTAAATCGGAAAGCAAAGCGAGAAAAGAGTTAGAACAATTATTAGTAGAAGTAAGTATTCAGCAGGAAGTTCAAAATTTACTTAAAGTAATTAAAGATTTTATTCAGTCTGAAATTGCTAGAGCAGAAGCCAAGATTAACGAAATGCAAAATGATATTTTTAGTCCTTTTAAAATTGAACAAACTGTCAGAATCCTGCAAAACAAATCAGAAAATCCATCTAAAAATATTACGGTAAATCCTAATAGTGGTGAAATTAGAGAAAGAAAAGGTTATGAATCCAATCCCTCAGACTCTTCACAATTGACTAATAATAATTTGCTTGTTGCTGGTAGTTTATTAACAGCCGGACTGACTATTTTTGAAGTAGTAGTTGAAACAGCATTTCTACCAGCAGTTACAGGTGGAATCGCTTTGATAATTCCTGTCATGAAATTAGTTTCTAATTGGGATCAAATCGCTAGTTGGTTGGCGAACAACCAGGATATCAATAATCAAAAATTAGATGAAGACTTAAATGAAATTAGAATCAAACTAGCTCAAGCAGTGGTAAATCAAGTGTTTCCTAATGGTGCTAAACAGGTAATAGCCCCAAGTATAAGGGAACAATTTCAACAGTGGGAAGAAAAGAATTATGATACTTTATGGAATCCACTAGCAAAAATATCTCAAAATTTATCTGATTTAGCTGAATATATTCGTCAGGGAGAAGAAATTAGAACAACAGCCCTAGAAACATTAACAGAAAAATCTCAATCTAGGGGCGATCTCCTTAGTAACCAAAATTTTGGCAAACTCTCCCCCGCAGCAGCTAAAGCATTAGATATCTTTGATTCTCCTATCAACTATAGAGTAGAACAAACAGACGCATTAAGAGCAGCATTGACTCAAGTAATCGAATTGGAAGAAGTACAGCTAAACTTTATCGATCGCCGTTGTACCGCCCAAGAACTACGTTGGCTAGGTAGTATTGCTTCACCCCAAGCATTTGTGCAAGGATGGGTATATGATATTGAAACAGACTCTCAGAACAGGTTAGAATTCGTTGAAGTTTTAAATCAGCAAAAATACAACCGCAATGGAGCTATTTCTCTCCAAATAGTTAAATATACAGATAAAAATGGTACTCCTCTAAGTCGCTATTTGATTGCTGGAATGGATTGGGTAATAGAATTATCTCAATCTCTAGCCGAATTAGGTAAAAAAGATATCAGAGTCTGGGCGATCGCTAATAAACAAGATAGAGAAAAAGCTTTTGAATTAATCAAAGAATACTCTGCATTTAGTAGTATATTGCAGAGATCGGGAAAATCAGAAATTCAGTCTCTTACCTTGTAAATAAGCGATCGATGTACTTAAATTAAATATTCTCAAAAACCTCTTTTCCGCGTGGTCTTACTACTAGACGTCTATTTGGTTCATTACCACGGCTTTCTGTGGTCAAATCTGCTGACTGACTTAAGATGCTATGAATTTGGCGACGTTCCACTGATGATAGTGGTTTCATTTCCACTTCTTGTCCAGTTTCTCTTACTGCTTGAGCTACTGTTTCTGCTAAAGCGAGTAATTCTGTTTGACGTTGCACGCGGTAATTGTGAATATCAATCATAAAATAACCTGACTTTTCTGTTTTGTCTTGGATATGCAGTAAAGCATTAGCCAGGTATTGGATTGAGTCGATTGTTTCTCCTTGGTTACCGATGATTAGGGTAATTTGTTCTGGAGTCAAATTGTTTTGGTCTATAGTCAACCAACAACAGATTGTGCCCTCGGCTTCTTGTTCTACTTTTGTAATTTCTACTGCTGCTCTCATCCCCATTAGTTCAAGGAGTTCGGTCAGCCATTGCTGACCTCGCTGCATTTGCGCCTCGTCCATAGACAATTGATTTTATCCTGATGTTTTTTCTTTCTTTTTCAGACTTTTTGATTCAAATGGCAGACTATCGCGGGTTTTTTCCGTTTTTTCTTGTTCTTCTACCAATTTTTGTAAGTTTTCTGGTAGAGGTTCCCGCATTAAGATAAATGTCTGTGCCATTTGGAACAAATTAGCTACGAGTATATACATTAATACTCCAGCGGGTAGGGGGAAAAACAGAAACATTCCCGAAAACAGTATGGGTGTAATTTGGTTAACGGTTTTCTGTTGTTGAGCTGCTGCTCCTCCTCCTGATGCTCCTGATAGTTGTTGGTTAAAGTAAATACTCACCCCAAATATGACAATCATTCCCAGGATATCCCAGTTAATTGAGCCGTCTTCTGAGGTTGCTCCCACTCTTCCTAGTGCTTTGATAAATAGAAATCCTTTATCGGCGGCGATTCCTGGTACTGATACTTGAATGGTAGCGTCTCCTGGTGAAAGGGCTTTAATTTGTCCTGATTCGTCTATGGTAATTCTTTCTGCACCTTTGGTTACTTGTAATTTTGGTTGCAGGTGGGAATCGGGGTATTGAGAGGTTAACTCTGTAAAGGGTTTTCCTTCTGGGGTCTGTAGCTCTATTGTTGCTTGGTTTCCTACAGTGAGTTTATTACCCGCGGGAAGAATTGCTTCAATCGGATAGTGGATACCATCGGTAAAATAGATGTTTTGGGGTTTAGTGCTATAGACTTGAGGTTGAACTCTTTCGATTTGTTCTTGAGGTAAGATTTGCAGGTTAACCATATAGTTAGCCGCTGCGAAGGGAGAGCCTTTAAGCGTGCCAAACAAAGCCAGCAGTATCGGCATTTGTACTAGTAGGGGTAAACATCCTGCTAGGGGGTTACCGAATTCTTGCATCAGTTTCCCCATTTCCTCTTGTTGTTTTTGAGGGTTATCTTTATACTTACGCTGTATTGCTTCTTGTCTTTCCTTCATCAGGGGTTGGGTAATGCGCATTTTGCGCATATTTCTGATTTGTCCTGCACTAAGTGGATACACTGCTAGACGAGTTACCAGAGTTAAAGCTATAATAGCTAAGCCATAGCTAGGTACAATCCCGTAGAAAAAGTCCAGGATTGGTATCATTATGTTGTTGGTGATAAATCCGCTTCCAAGCATTATTGTTTCTTTATTTAATAACTGGTAATTGATTCGAGAGAGCGACCTGTTTTAGCCGCTACCTTTTCTGCTATATATTCAGACATTTCGCGATATTTGGGTAACGCTCTTAACTCTAGACGACTTTTATCTTTTAATGTCAGTACAATATCACCCCACAACCCTATACCTCGGGAAACTTTGACTATTTTAATGATTTCTGAGTAAATTATATCAGTGCGCTCGTTTCCTTGCCATCCTCCTGTTACCGATATCCTTCTATCGGTGATTTTATAACGTAACCACAGAGCGCGCACGATCGCCCCTACGGTTAAGGGTAAACAGATTATAGTAAATCCTAAGAGGATATTGATGATTAAATCTCCTGGATGTGGTCCGCCTTCGTAAAATGTTTCTTCTTTAATGCCCATGGATGATATTTGCTTTTAATAACAACTCTTTTAATTCTCGCAAAAATTGGTTAAATTGACATTCTCTGGCTGTGGTTTTGACGATGATTACTATTTTGACTCCTTTGTCTATTTGGGGGAGTAATCCTCTGATGATACCCTTTATTTGTCTTTTGATCCGATTGCGAGTTACTGCTTTTTTACTTACTTTTTGGCTAACCACTATGCCTATTTTCGGCTCATTACTTACTATTTCTGAGTCTAGGAGTGCCCGTATGATTAAATGGGCACTTTCGTACTTTTTTCCTGACTCGTACACTTGACGAAAATCTCGATATGATCTTAGTCGATTTATTTTGGCTAAGCCCACTGTTTAGACTGATAGACGTTGACGTCCTTTTTGACGTCTGGCTTTAATCACCCTGCGTCCATTTTTGGTACGCATTCTGGCTCTAAATCCCGATGTTCTCTTTTGTTTGCGGTTTGTTCCCTCTAGGGTACGTTTAGTCAAGAGCGATCGCCTCCTTGTTGCTCAAAAATCACAAATTCTTATTATAGCAGCATATTAACCACCTATACTAATAATCCATGTTCCTACGTATAAACGGATAGGGATTTCTCCTGCTGCGACTACATCGCCATTAAAGTAAAATGTTCCGCCACGACGTGGATTTTTAACGTTAGAAAGCACTATTTCTACTTGTCTCGCTTCGGTGATGGGGTTTTCTAAATCTATCTCTAACAGATAATTTTCTTGATCCCAAATTACCTCTCTGATCTCTAGAGATTCGTCTCCCATTCTTACTTCTACTCTATCAACATCAAATCTTCCCTCAAAATAATCGGGATATCTGATAATAAATCTAGCTGCTCCTTCGGTTAGTTTGTTGCCTGGTACTCTTAAGCGATAACGATCCCAACCGTTTGGGCGTCCCCCAAAATCTAAACGATAATCTAGTTGATTGTCTCGTTCAACTCCTCCAAAAATTGTTAAACCAGGGTTAGTCTGTGCTGTTACCCAAATAGGTACTACCGCAACAAAACAAGTAGATAGACTTAAAGTAGCTAAGAAAATTTTCCAGGATTGTTTTAACATTAATTCTAGACTAGTTTGTGTATATTTTCTTTCATTCTAGCAAATAGTCTCAACTAAATTGAAACTCTAGAATGACGTCGTTATAATCGAGATCTCCTCCTCCTAAAATATCTTCAAACACGAATAAATTAGCTCCTAACCTAGTCAGATGACTAATTCCCCCACGATTAGCCTCACTAAATGAGAAAATAGCAGCATCTGGATTATTGTTTAAAACATCATCAATAGTAGTATTAGGAATCAATACCATTCCATAGATAGTATTTTCTGCTAAATTGATGTTTTGATTAGTTGTACTAAAAAAACCATCAGGTGTAATTAAAGTTATTCCCGTTAAAGGATCTTTTGCTCTTGTTAAGGCTATTATAGGATAATCTTCGTCTCCTGGTCTAGTATCAATCAATTTATCACCATTAACATCAATTCCACCGTCAAAAGCATCTACAACAAAAAGTGCTACTAGATTATCATAAGAAGCAGCCCTACTTATATTAACCGTTACTGGTTGAGTAAATGATGCTGGTGTAACTAAAACATTACTAGATAATTCTAAGGTTAATTTTTCATTATCAAAGGATAGGTGATGATAACCTCTACCTTCACTAACAATATCTAAAGGTTGCTCCACAGAAAAACTTATTTCGCCATCTTTTTTGAGGTAAAGTTGATAATATCTATTACCTCGCAATTGCACATCTTTTAAATGACCAAAAAACTTACTCTCTCCTTCCCTTAATACTCGTGGATTAGTAAAACTTTCTCTAGCTATCTCTTGAGTTAATGATCTAGAAGCAGCAGAATAATGATTTTTAAATAAAACAATTTTTTGACGCGCTTCTGCAGCTTGTTGATAACCTGAATCACCTGGATTTAATCTCCCAATTTTACCATTAAGATTATCAACTTGAATAAAACCAACCTCATAATCAGTTCCATCTGGACTATTAATTAACCTAGATTGTAACTTACCATCTGCTGCTGTAGGAACAAAAAATACTTGATTATGATCATTAATTAATCCTGGAGTGGTTCGAGCAAAAAAGCCTTGATGAGTAATATTATTATCTAATCTCAGTCTAACTCCTTGATTATTGGGTAAAAATCTAGCCCCAATCGAACCGTCATAGATAAATTCTTGAAATTCTTCAGCTTCAGGGTTAAAAGCGAAATAACTATTAACGTTATTAACCCCATCTAGAAAAACTTTAACAGGTATTTTGCGCTTATTTGTCTTAACTTCAAAATCTAGATAACCTTCAGTTAAACTCTGATTATTGTCAATAAACCTGTGATAATCCCCAAGAGTAATTTTTCTATTGAGGGAATCTACATAAATATTAAACTCTTCTGCTAAGTTTTCAGAACTATAATTAATGACTTGAGTTACTAAGTTAAATTCTTCTGAATCAATAATAGGTACTCGGATAGTTTTACTAACTTCATCTGGAGCAAAAATTACCTGTCCAACGGTTGGTAAATAGTTAACCCCTGCTTTAGCTAATTTATCTTCTGTGATATATTCAAGTTTGACATACCGACTTAAATCACCAGAACGTGTAATCACAAATTCTGCATAACCTTCATTGATAATTGGGGGAGCAACTGTAAAGTTAGATTGATTAATAATTTGCTCAAATAAACTAGTTAAATTAGCTGGAGTAAGTTCGGTTTCATCACCAGTTAAAACTAAGGTTTGTACTTGGTTGATTAGTTCACTCAAGGAGACATCATCTTGACTATTTATACTTTCATCTCTAGTAAGTACAGTAATTAAACTAGTAGATTTACTATCGGTATTTTGATTACCCAAGATATCGGTAACTTGTGAGTTTTTAAGATTAGCTGTAATTTGATGATTTTGAGACAAATCCGCATCAGGTACTTGATTATCTAAAATAGGGTTAACAAAATTATCGATTTCAAAATTAGGCTCAATTATTTCTACTCCTGTAGATTGATTAACTGAGTTAAAATTACTTGCAGTAAAAGTAAAGTCAAAATGAATATTTTGCTCAATGATTTGATTAATCTGATTATTGTAGTCATCATTAAAGTTTTCTTGAAAGATAAACTGTATTGGTTGACTGGGTAAGTCATCATTAAAATTAAGATTATCAACAACCAAAAAAGTAGCTAAAGTTTGCTTAATATTAGTTGAAATCTGGTTATTATTACCAGCGTTAATTAAGACGTCTTGTACAGCTACTTGCAGACTATCTACTAAATAATCCCCAACAAAATCATTGAGAAAAGAATCAAAAGTAAAAGTTTCCCCTGGTAATTCAGCATACCAAGATAGATCATAAATTATTTGTTCAGAGTCCAAGTCAACGATATTTTCGTCCCCCGTAATAACCACTCGTTGATTATCATGTAACAAAGTCCTTAAATTACCATCATTATTAAGCAAATCTGTAAAATCTAAATTAATATTTTGAGGTTGTAATTGTTCGGTATCGAGAGTATAATAATTAGGGAAGAGAGGGAAATCACCCATAACTTGGGTCAAACTTTGATTACCTTGATTGAGTTCACTATTAGTTTGAATAAAACCTTGAAGACCTGTATTTTCAGGAACATCAGGAGATTCGAGCACATAAATAGTGATATTCTGATTAATAGTTTGGATGATAGTATTATCAGTACCATTACCAATATCAGTCAATTGAATCATTAATTGGGGAATAGCTTGGGGAGATAAAGACATATGTGGAAAAAAGTAACTTTAATATTAACTATTATGATTGGGACAATCGCTGGTTTAACAGAAACAGCAATAAGTGGACCCGCGGATTTAGGTGGTCAATGGCGATTAATGACAGAGGAAGAAGAGGCGCAAAATTGGGAATTTATCTTAAATAGTCCTTTAGGAATAGCAGCGTTAAATCAATTGGCGATCGAGGGTTTTATCAGTCCTCTTTGTAGCAAAGTTTTTTATACCAATGATGAGTTTGGAGGGTTTCAAACCTTGTTACAGGTTAACTGTGATACTCCTAGAGGTATATCTACCGCGGTATCATATCAGGAAATGCGGGTAATTTTTAATCGTTTTGAGAGTAATATCGAGAATTTTGAGATCGAAAGAATATTGTTAGAACGTTGAATGGCTAAGACAAGTTAAAGAAAATAGCGGAATTATGGGGATCGCACTAGAATTATTAGAACAAAACTGGTAATTTATCTAAGAGGAGATGATATGACCATAACCGTAGAGCAAAACCCTGAAACTGGGGTAATATCTTCTCAGCAAGCCCAACCTAAAAAAATTGGCATTCCCAAAGAAGTTTATCCCAAAGAGTGTCGAGTAGCAGCGACGCCCGATACAGCCAAAAAGTTACAGAAACTAGGTTTTGAGGTACTTGTAGAAGCTGGTGCGGGAACATTAGCTAATTTTAATGATCAAGCATACCTTGAGGTTAACTGTCAGATTATCCCAGATACAGAGACACTGTGGAGAGAAGCTGATATCATTCTTAAGGTGCGTCCTCCCCAATTCCACCCAGGAATATATAAACACGAAGCAGAGTTACTCGGTGCAGGAAAAACACTGATTAGCTTTATTTGGCCGGCACAAAACCCAGAATTGCTAGAGAAACTAGCAGCAGCCCAAGCAACGGTAATTGGGATGGATGCAGTACCCCGAATTAGTCGGGCGCAAAAAATAGACGCCCTTAGCTCCATGGCTAATATTGCAGGTTACCGCGCAGTAGTAGAAGCAGCTAGTCATTTTGGTCGCTTTTTTACGGGACAAATTACCGCAGCCGGTAAGATTCCCCCAGCTAAAGTCTTAGTTATTGGTGCTGGTGTAGCGGGATTAGCAGCCATTGGCGCAGCTAAAAGTCTCGGTGCGGTAGTGCGAGGTTTTGACACTCGTTTAGAAGTAAAAGATCAGGTTAAAAGTCTCGGTGCAGAGTTTTTAGAGCTAGATTTCTCTGAAGATGGCTCAGGAGAGGGTGGTTACGCTAAAACCATGAGCCAAGAGTTTATTGATACAGAAATGGCTCTTTTTGCCGAACAAGCCCAAGAAGTAGATATTATTATTACTACTGCTTTGATTCCTGGTAAGCGTGCTCCCATCTTGATTACTAAAGAGATGGTGGAAAGTATGAAACCTGGCTCAGTAATCGTTGATTTAGCTTCAGAGCAAGGGGGTAACTGTGAAGTTACTAAACCAGAAGAGGTTTATAGTTATCACGATGTAACGATTATTGGCTTGACGGATTTACCTAGTCGGATGGCGAGTCAATCAAGTCAACTCTATGGTAATAATCTTTGGCATTTACTGAAAGAAATGGGTGGCGCTCAGGATTATCGCGTCAATACCGAAGATGAGATGATCCGCGGTGCTTTGATTCTCCATGAAGGGGAGGTAACCTGGCCTGCTCCTAAAATACCTCAAGCAACTCCTACGGTTAAAACGGCTACCGCGGTAACAGCGACAGAAAAAGAGTCTAAGTCGAAAAGCTCAGGTAGTTTATGGCTATTAATCGCGGGAATAGCTCTAGCTGCGATTGGTTTAACCGCTCCTGCGGTGATGTTGTCTCATTTTACTGTGTTTGTTTTGGCTTGTTTTCTCGGCTGGATGTTGATCTGGAATGTTAACCCAGCTTTACATACTCCTTTGATGAGTGTGACTAATGCCATTAGTGGTATCGTCATAGTAGGAGGAATGTTACAAATGTCAGGTCCGATTACTTCTCCTGTGGTAATTTTAGGAGCGATCGCTATTGCTGTAGCGACGATTAATATCGCTGGTGGCTTTTACGTTACCCAAAGAATGTTGAATAAGTTTCATAAGTAAGGAAAATGTCACAAAATTTACAAACCGTTGCTTATATAGCAGCAAGTGCTCTGTTTATACTCAGTATTACTGGACTAGCCCAACATGAAACCGCTCGCCGTGGCAATATCTATGGCATTATGGGTATGGTAATTGCTTGTTTGGCGACTATTTTTAGTCCACAAGTAAGTAATTATCTCACTTTGGGGGTTGCTGTTGTACCTGGAGTAATTATCGGTATTTTAGCGGCTTCTCTCGTAGCTATGACTCAAATGCCCCAAATGGTAGGTTTACTCAATAGTTTTGGGGGTTTGGCTGCGGTGTTAGTTGGTTATGCTGAATATCTCAAATTAAGCCCTAATGCGGTTGGCTCTGAAATAACTATCCAGAAAATCGAAATCTATCTAGGGGTGTTGATTGGGATTGTTACTTTTACAGGCTCTGTCATCGCTTTTGCTAAGTTACAAGAGTTGATTAGCACTAAACCATTAATTTTACCTGCTCGTAATTGGTTGAATATCTTGGCTTTAGTAGGGTCTGTAGGCTTAATTTTGCCCTTTTTGGGGATTTTTGACCTAAACTTGACTGGTTTACAGATTATGGGCATTATGACGGTAATTATGGGCATTTTTGGCGTACATCTGGTCTTGGCGATCGGTGGTGCTGATATGCCTGTAGTTATTTCTTTCCTCAATAGCTACTCGGGTTGGGCTGGTGCAGCTACTGGTTTTATGCTCTCTAATGACTTGTTGATTATTACGGGAGCTTTAGTAGGTAGCAGTGGCGCAATTCTTAGCTATGTAATGTGTAAAGCCATGAATCGCTCTTTCTTTAATGTCATCCTCGGTGGTTTTGGTGAAGGTGTAGGAGTAACTAGCACAGGAACTACACAAGCTCAAGGAGAGGTAAATAGTGCTAACCCTGCTGAAACAGCAGAATTGCTCCAAAATTCCAGCAGTGTGGTAATTGTCCCAGGATATGGTATGGCTGTATCTCAGGCTCAACACGGTATCTCCGAAATGACTAAAATTCTGCGTGATCGCGGTGTCAATGTTCGCTTTGCTATCCACCCAGTGGCGGGAAGAATGCCAGGTCATATGAATGTATTATTAGCTGAAGCTAATGTCCCCTACGATTTAGTCTTGGAAATGGACGAAATTAACCATGATTTACCTCAAACCGATGTAGTGATGGTGATTGGGGCTAATGATACCGTTAATCCTGCAGCGGAAGAAGATCCTACTAGTGCACTCGCAGGAATGCCAGTTTTACAAGTATGGAAAGCAGATAGCGTGGTGGTGATGAAACGTAGTTTAGGTAGCGGTTACGCAGGTGTAGCCAATCCACTATTTTTTAAAGACAATACCCAAATGCTCTTTGGTGATGCTAAGCAAAATGTAGATGCGATCGTTACTCATTTACGCGAAGCTCGTCACCGTAGTAGTCGTTCTAGTATTGAAGTTGCTGCTTAAACTACATCTAACAGACTTCTACTGAGTCAAATAGTTGTGACATACTCCTACAGCGTAATCTTTGATTCGCTGTAGGCTTCTTGTCTTTCACCTTAAGAGATGATTGACCGTTTTTGACTAAAAAATTGCCTATATTAACTACATTAACAAACTCCTCAAATAAATTGGGATCTAATTTCTGGATAAATCTCTTAAAAATCATTTTACCCATAATGTCTTCACCTCGGCGATTAAATGCCCTAGCCATGATAGGATTAACTACTAAACAGCGAAAATCTCCTATTTTACCTGTTTTAGGTTCACGTACAGCTTGTAAAGCAGCAATTCCATCTAAAGAAGAGTTTAAAGTAAAATATCACCTTTGGTGTTAGTTAATTCATTCATAATAAAAGGATGGAACAGGGTGTGGGGTGTGGGAAATTGTATAACTAATGAGACAATAATAATTCTTAATTCTTAATTCTTAATTCCGCTCCACCTAACCCATCTCCATTGTTTACACTTGATTTATTTTAGTTAATAAAGGTTCAATCAGATCAAGAATGGTTTCAAACTGAAATTTATTGACTAGAATGTTTAACTCTCGAATCAAGGTTACTTCAGAGGGAGGATTTTTTTTAATTAAATCCATGATTCCTTCTTTATTAGCTTCCAGAACTTTTTCTGAGAGTCGAGTTAACCATTCTGGTGACATTACTTTAAATTGTTCTGATTGTAAACTAATTGTTTGAGATTGCTCCTGCTTGTTATTCAGGGTTTCTTCATAAATATAAGTAACTCCTAAATGTTTGGCTAGTGTATCAAAAATGATCTTCTCTTTAAAAGGTTTACGGATAAAGTCATCACATCCTGGTGAAAGGACGATTGCTTTTTCTTCTTCTAATCACTTCACTTGCAACGGTAATATCTCCACCCATTAGTTGGATGAATTGACGACTAATAACTAACCCTAAACCTGTTCCTTCTTGGGCATTTTTTCCCGATTCTGTTTGGTTAAAGGCTGTGAAGGGGGCTTTTGGTTTTTTTACTTATTGCTTTTTTAAAAAATTAATGCTATGTTGTGTGTGTAGTTTTTGAAATATAAGTGTTTTCTTGGAGAAGAGCAATACTCGTTTCTCTCGGTGCAACTATTACCAATTTCACTTTAGCAGGTAATACTTTAGCTCAAGATTCAACTGTCAATCCCGTACCTGTACCAATCCCACCACCATCAATTAACCTCTCTGATACCATTCCCAATGTCGGGTATTTTACTGATGGTAATCCAGGAACTACAGGTCCTGTATCTGCCATCAATATCGCCGGATTTAATCCTGTCCAAATCACCGACATCAGCACCTTTAATTTAAATACAATCGATATGCTGATGGTCAATAATTCTTCTAGTAGGGGAGGTTTTTCTACAGCTTTACTTAATCGTTTACCTAGTATTGAAACCTGGGTTAGCAATGGTGGTTCATTTATCGCGCACGATCGCTTTGTTTCTTCATCTGTGGGTTTATCTGAATCAAATCCTCTTTTATTGGGAACACCCACAACTTTAACTCAGAGAGATTTGGGTTCTGATTTAGACATTATTGCCCCAGGCGATACTTTAGTAACCAATGGTCCTCACGGAGTTTTAAACGACTCCTCTCTCGATGGCGGAGATTGGTCTAGCCATGGTTTTGTTATTGGTAAAAAAAAGAAAAAAAGCAGAGGAGGACAAAAGGGGCATATTGGTAAAAGTCGAGAATTATACCCAGAATCAGAATGTAGAAGTATCGAAAATCACGTACCAGCAACCTGTAAATGTTGTGGGGAAGAATTATCGGGTACAGTCTCCAATCCTTATCGACATCAAGTAGTGGAAATCCCACCAAGAGAATTAGAAATAGTAGAACATCGGCTACATGAATTGGAATGTAAGCATTGTGGTGCGAAAACGAGGGCAAATTTGCCAGAAAATATTACAGAAAGTGGATATGGAGCAACAGTAGTAACTTTGGTGTCTTTGATGAGTGGGGTATATCGTTATTCTCATCGTATGATAGTGAGGACGATAATAATTTTAAGGAGATATTGTGGGGTTTAATTATCATCTCACGCTTATTTTAGACAATAAAGCGATCCTGCTTCTCGCGGTTAAGCTAAAGAATTTACTTATTCAGATATTTTCAGATTAAGTTTTGATCTTGAAGCTAAACGAGCTTTACCAGAATCAGCCCATTGTTGGAGAAACTGAATTTCTTCTTGAGCAGTTCGAGCTAAAGGTATAATTTGACTAACCGCATTGAGAATATCCTCGGTAGTAAAATCCCGATTCTGACTAAATCCTAGGTGCATAGCTTCAATGAGACTTTGTTCGATTTCTGCTCCTGAAAAATCGGGAGTTTCATAAGCTAAACGGTTAATATCGTATTCTCGGAGTTTATGGGGACGTAAATGGTTTAAATGTACCTCAAAAATAGCCTCTCTTTCTTTTTGATTAGGTAACCCGACGAAGAAAATCTCATCAAAGCGACCTTTACGCAACATTTCTGCGGGTAAAGATCTAATATTATTAGCGGTAGCTACCACAAACACGGGGGATGTTTTCTCTGCTAACCAAGTAATAAAAGTTCCAAAAACGCGACTAGTTGTACCTCCATCTCCTTTACCGTCGATACCTGCAAAAGCTTTATCAATCTCATCTATCCAGAGGATGCAGGGAGCTAAAGCTTCAGCAAGGTTAATCATTTGTCGTGTTCTTGATTCTGATTCCCCTACTAAGCCCGCAAATAATCGCCCTACGTCTAGACGTAAGAGGGGAAGATGCCAATGGTGGGCGATCGCCTTAGCGGTGAGAGATTTTCCTGTCCCTTGTATTCCTACCAATAATAAACCGCGAGGATGGGGCAAACCATAACTTCTAGCTTGTTCACTAAAAGAGCCACCTCTACGCAATAACCAGTCTTTAAGGTTATCTAAACCCCCAATATCGGAGATTTCCTCAGTTGCGGGGTAAAAATCGAGTATTTGAGTTTGTCGGATTGACTGGCGTTTTTCAGCTAGAATTAACTCTACATCAAGGGGTTCGATCGCGCCATGGGTAGCGATACAGAGACTGAGTACTCTTCTAATCCTTTCTAGAGATAATCCTTGAGCGGATCTGACTAATTCGTTAAGTAACTCTTGATTAATAGTTTGTCTAGTTGCTGTTAATAAGCGTTGAATTTCTGAGTTTATTTCTGTGGCTGTAGGTAAAGGGAAGTCTAAGACGGTGAGAACTTCGGTTAATTCTGAGGGGATATTTAATTCTGGTGAGAGAATAATGATATTTTTGGGTTGAGATTTAAGACTACGAGCTAAGTTTCTAAGTTTACGGGAAACAGAAATATCTTCTAAGAAGCGTTGAAAGTCTCTAAGAATAAAAATACCTGTCGCTGTTGGGGGTAGTTTTTCTAGTAATTCTAAAGCTTGTAGGGGGTTACGTTTACCAAAACCTGTATAGTTAGGGTTATTTTGGTAACCATCCACAAAATCCCAGATAGACAGGGTGCGATCGCCTAATTTTTGACAGCAATCGGCGATCGCTATTTCTACTCTTTCTTCTTCGAGGGTTGGTATATAGATTAGAGGGTAACAAGCCCGTAGCAGTAGTTCTAATTCTTCTGAAAAACTCATCATTGCTGCTCTAATTTTTGTTTTATAACTGCCAAACTAGACCAACGACTGTCTATAGTACTATGTTCTGGTTTTTGTTGATATGGGGGTGGTTGACAGTTTTTACTACATAGTTGTTTGACTGGCATATTTAGTGATAATTGTTCGTATAACCATTTACTCGGTTCAAAATAACCGTTGATTGGCATACTTTCATAAAGATCTTCTAGGGCTATTTCTCGTTCTGGTATCCAGTTTAGTTCTGATGTGCTCGGATTTTGTAGCCAGATCATTTCCGAGGTTTTTAGAGAGAGACGATAGTTATAGTGTTTTAGACAGCGATCGCATACCAAAGTCATGATTGTTTCTACGTTAGTACTCACTTCTAAAAAGTTACCTCGATGAGAGATAATCATGATCCCTCTCACGGGAGTCAAACTGTCTAATCCCTCAACCGGCTCCTCAAAATTGATTGTTTCGGTTTGGTCTGGTAATTTGAGTAATTGAGGAATATAGATAGCTTCCATTGTCTTCACTCTAGTTAATTTTATAGGATATTTAAAAAATACCCCTAGATCATCTAAAGGTATTTAAACAAATTCTATACTAAAATCAATTATTTATCTCATCAACCAAAGCTTTAAAAAGCAACCTTGCAGCATAAGACGCAGTAGATATCCGAAGCTTTGACTTCTCCCAGGGTTAAAACACCAGGGATTCTAAGCGGAACTAGTACAACAATACTAACCGCCCTTGAGAAACTTAAGAGAATACCGAGGATTAAGCCAAACTGAACTAGGCAAAAGAACAAATATGACACAGCCAATAATTGCATTATATGAACAAGGTAAAACAACACCAACACTCGATAAAGCGATCGCTCTAGCCCGAGAACTTAAAGTACCGCTGAAAGTACTAGCAGAATCTTTGGGAATTAGTACTGAAGGAGTGCCAGACACAATCGATGATGAATAATGAAGAACGAAGAGAAGAAGGTAGAAGAGCTTACCATCAATTTTGGGAAAAAGCTAAAAAACCACTTAGCTTAACCGCGAGAAGCCTCAAGCTTTATTTTCTCAAATAAGCGTGAGATGA
>RECR01000108.1 GCA_007693955.1 Gloeocapsa sp. DLM2.Bin57 | reverse complement strand
ACCATTGCTGGTTTTGAGGTCTAGAGTTTAAATCCCTAGAAACGGGTCGCACATGCACATGGCTAGTAAACAATTACACAAAAAGTCTTGATAATCTGTCAAACGCTCTTGAGCAAGATGAGGTTCGAGGTTATTGAGATTAGGACGCTCGAAAAGGTTAAGGGCTTGTTTACTGATATCAAAATAGCCTCCGTTTTGTTCCATATAGTAGGTATAGTCAGTGAAAGTAGAAGTGCCGTCAGGTTTCGGATAATCAAGAGCTACAACAGGGATATTTCTAGCCAGAGCCTGGGTTAAAATACCTGAAACTAGCACTGATTTACCAGAGCGTGTAGTCCCAAAGATGGCTAAATTGCGATGTTTAGTAAATAAGTTGATGAAAATAGGAGAACTTCCGTCATCGGCAATTAACTCTAAACCTTCTAGATCAGCATCTCTGGTTTTAACTAAAGGTAAAAGTCCAATTAACTCTCCAGAAAGATAAACCTGACGACGGTTGGCAAAGGGTATAGAGAGTAAAAAATCTTTGGTTATAGGTAAAGTTTGTAACCAAATTTTCCAAGTAATATCTCTCTCTCTAACTACCCAAGCAGGTCGATGAAAACACTGTTCAACGTAGCGACAGGCTTCTTCTAATCTCTCTAGAGAACGACGATAGACAAGAAGGGAAATACCTGTATAAATAGGAACTTCACCAGAATAAAGTTTTTCTTGAGCTTCAATAGATTGCCTCGTTTTAATAGAGTTAATTACATCGATATTGGCGTGAAGAGAGGCACGCTGTATAGCTACATTAGATTGCTTAGTAAGTCTCTGTACCGCTAGCTTGATTAATGAGGGATTAGCAGGAGAAATCTGGCAGATAATTTCCGTATCAGTGACTAAATCTTTCGCTACTATGTCCCACATATATTTAAGTTCGCTGTGTTTATCTTTCCAACCTCCGGGTTTATCCCAGAAGGTAAGAACACCAATGTAACGTCCATTCAGATGTACCCATTGTCTATCGAAAATCGGAACTGATTCTCTTAATAACAGGGTTGTGATATGAAGATTAGACAGGATTTCTTCTTTGACACTTTTGTCATCTAAGATCAATTTTTGAGGAATAGGAATGGGAAGCGATTCGTTAAACTTATACCAAAGGTATTCCCAAAGGCTTTCAGCTGACATTGCTTTTATTTTTAGACCTAATTTAGCTGAAAGATACTGCTCCCAGGCTAAAAATCCATCGGTAAAGGCTTGTCTAAGGAGGGAGTGGATAGCTGTTTTTTTGTGTTTTAGTTCTTTACCCTTGAGTTGATACCAAAATAGCTCAAGTTTTGAGAGTAACTTCTCAATCCAATCAGCAGTAGGATTATTACCTTTGACTCTTTCGTGATAAGTAGCGAAAATATAAAGCTTTTTAGGTTCGCGCAATCCTTCTTCTGAGAGTTGTTTAATCCGTGCTTTTTCTCCCCACAGGAGGAATTTAAGCTCATCATGAGTTGTTTCGGCGATGAGATTATCTAGATGTTTCTGTCGCTCTTTACTACTTCTTTCTACTTTTAGGTGGAGTGTTAGGGATTCGTTAAAAGGTAAGTCTTTCAACCCCGCTTCTAGCTGGTCAAAGAGTGGGTTTATTTCGGATTCAGACATAGTGGTATGAATACCTTGAGTCTCAAAACCGAAAGTAAAGCAAAAAAGGTCTTTGTTACTTTTTTTGAGCAGATATGCTCCCACTTTCCTTCCTCTACGTTCATAACTGACAATGCTTTGAAGATGAACTAAATCCTCAAAGGGAGTTAAGTTAAAGCGCTCTTTGCCTCTACGTATAGTTTGTTGTTTGATTTTCTCTTTTGTAACTGAGCCTATTCTGTCTTGGTTGGGCTTTTTTTCTTTGTTCATTTTGCACAAATTCCACTTATATATAGGTTAGTAGTCAATAATGCTCGGTTAGGCTAGAAAAAGTTCTGGAGATGAGGTGACGGGGTGACGGGGTGACGGGGTGAAAAAGATCTCTTAGAGTAGATATCTCAATACTCTCCCAGTCTCCCAGTCTCCCAGTCCATGTCTAGGACAAAAAATCTTGTTAACCGAGCAGTATTGGGTTAGTAGTCAACTATCATCAGACTGAAATCAGTGGATTATAGATAGCTCCTCCTCGAACTATGTAGGGACATTTGTACATACGGCAGATAATCTGACTAGAATGTTTTGAAAACACTATGACGTATGTAAACATCAGTGACGCGTTAATAAAAATCAGATCTAACCAATTAAGCTGAAATATCTGCATACTTATAAATGAGAGTACAAAGATAATAGCGAAGGGGATAAGTTGGTGTGCAGCAAAAGGACCAACCTTTGGTTGCGAACCAAGAATACGATTTACGGTTCTAAATTTTTGTTCCATAGTCAACTCTCGATATTTTGATAATAAAAGGCGCTCTTCGGAGGAAGTAGGAAAGAGTTAGGTGTGATTCCGAATGCCCTGCGCTTACCAATAATCATTCTTCATTCTTCCCTCAATCCATTTCAGATAAGATTGTGGTTTTTCTCTTTTAGTAACAAGAAAAAAACAAACATATTGATGTAAAAAAAGAAGCTAGCCTCCTTAACCGCCACTTCCACCGCCAATGATAAACTGAGTTAAAAAATCAGCCGCAGTAACAAAAAGGACAACTAAAGCAGGAGTTCGAGCGGCTTGTAACCAGTCGTCGTCTTGTCGAACGCTATTAAAGACGTTAAGAAAAGCAATAACTAGATAGAGGAGAAATACGGCTCTAATGGTTAGAAAAATTAAACTTATAGTTCCTTCGTCAATCGCTAAACCTTCTGAATCGCTGAAGAATTCTTCGGCAGCTATAAAGAATTGAGCTTGAGCGGGTGAAGTCCATAGTCCTATCCAGCAAAAGACAAATATACCAATTATTCCCGAAACTAAGAATAGTTGTGATTTAAAGGCGCGCTGTTGGGCATATAGATAGTAGCAGGCGCTACCAGCTACGGCAATTATTACCATAACTGGATCTCCTTTAACTAAGTTGATTATGCTCATAGCTAGAGCGCTGAGAAAGATTTTTGTCTCGTGCTTTAATTTAGATTCGGGTAGCTTTATTAACATGATGGCTAGTCCTTAAAAATCAGATTTTGACAATGAATAATTTTTGAAACTCTCAAAGTAGAGTTGTTGAATCAATGTTGAGGATGATTCTTGAAAAGATTTTTACTTTTAAGTTGAGTATAATCAATTATTGGAAATTTATCAAGTTCCTAATCTTCAAATAATTACCGAATAATTTGAATTATAAAAAATAATTGTATTTTAGTCAAAGTTAGAACTATACTAAGATTAAATCGTTACAAAAATGTTGTACGAGTTGATTTTTGTCTGACATTATTATTGTTAATAAAATCTGCTAAAATAATTAACAGTATTTAATTTCAGCTTAATTTCTCTCAACTTTTTGTCTGACATAAAAGATTTTATTAAGATTTATTAAGCTATGTTAAAAGAGAAAAAAGAAAAAAGGATAATTTTTAGACTAGAGCAGGTGCTCAAAGAAAAGTTTTTGATGATTTGTGAAGAAATTCAGACTAGTCCTGCCTCTATTTTAAGAGAGATGGTCAAAACCTTTGTAGATGAATATAAGTCAGAAAATTGTCAAACAAATAGTGTAAGTATCAATCAAGATACCTATTTTTTACTAAAAGAAGAAGTAAAGTCTTTAAAGAAAAAAGTTGACAGTCTAGAAAGAAGACTTTCTCGCAAGTCTTCTGATAGTAAATAAGTTGAATTATACTAAAAATTAGATTTGCTATAGCAGTACTCACATTAGTTAGGACATTCTCAAATCGAGAAACCTATACGAGGGGGCGCATTTCACTCCTGACTCCTGGGTACTGCTATATAAGTAGATACTTATAGCTGAAACTCTGCACTTCAAATAGTATTATAAAAAGAATTTAGAATTTTTCTTTTTATATTCCATTGGGAAGTGTACCAATGTCGGATTGATATTTGTGATTATCTAGCTGAACTGTTACCAAAACCTTTTGCTTTATTTTGTCTGGTATTGGTTTTGATACTTAAGTTTGAGAAAGGGGGAAAATGTTGGTTGCTTGAATAGGTTTTTCGTCTCTGATTAGTTTGGGTTTCTTTCTGTGCTAAAATCTCTTTCAGGCGCTCATTTTCAGCTTTTAATCTTTGATAATCTTCTTTAATTTTGTTGAATTCCCTGGAGATTTCTTGAAGTTTTTTCTCACTTTCCTGAACTTGTTGGGTGGTAATTGCTGAAAATTCTTTTTTTGCTGTTTCTACAGTTTGGTAAATAGCGTTCTGTAATTCTGCTTCTGTATAGAGTTTTCCTTCAGCAACATTTGGGTTTTCTTCCAGTTGTAGAGAATTTTCTTCTTTTTCTAGTTCTGGGTTAGATTGAGAAGGTTTTTTGAAGAGTCCTTTTACTTTAAACTTGCGTGTTTTGAGAATATCCAAAAGATTCGTCGTTTTAGGATTGTCTAAGCTTTCTAGTTCTGTTTTGATGCTTTGTGTGGTTTCTAAGTCTAATTTGTAATGTTTTTGAACAATTTCTAGATGTTCGGAAGTAATTGGTATATTAAGTAAAATCTTGGTTTTTCTAGTGAGAAAGTCTTTGAGATCTTTGAGTTTGATTTCTTTCCTTTCTTTCTGAGAGAAAAACTCCTTTAAAAGATCACCATTAAACTTGGTAAGTTCTTTGAAGCATGAAAGTGATAAACCCCAACCAAAGCGATGTAAAAATTTTCGGTGACTTTCTGATAAATTAGAATACCAAAGTGCTATCTTGTGACAAATTTTAGCGAAATCAATAGGAAAGTATTTTTCTGTCTTAAGTATCTCTTTAAAGTAGCGCTCTGCTTTATTACCATGTTCTGAAACAAGTTCCTGTTTTAAAGATTCGAGATAATTACCTATGGCTACAATCTCGTCGAGTGTATTTTTCCAGAAAGTTTTGATTTGTTGAGAAAGTATGTCAAGATTGACTGAGGATGGAGAATTGGCAACAAAAGTATTTTGTGATATAATCATGATAGGTTTTAGTTAAATAATTGAAACCATTGGTTTTTAATTAGATGTTTTATACAAAAAATTGATTCGATTTGTATAAAACATCCTTTTTTTATCATATCACAAACTTGAAAAAGAGTCAAAATTCTTTACCCCTTTTTGTTATGTAATATAATGGTGGATAGTTTAGGTCTTTTTTTTACCGAGGTAATAAACTTTCTGTCTGCCATCTTCAAACCAGTGAAGGTGGTAGTAAGGACCGTACTGTTTTCCGTTTCTTGTTAACATTTTTTCATAAATGCCAATACCTCTATGAGTAGAATTAAATTCGTCAATATTAAGTGTATTGACATCGATTTCACCTTTTTTAAGTTTTTCTATAAGTTCGGTTGTTTCGAGAGGGAAGGGAACTGGTTTTTTTGCTTCTCGTTGCCTAGCTTGTTCTAAAGCTTGTTCGAGGACAAGTTGATGCTGCATTTGTTTTAGATCTTCGACGCTGCATGAAGGTAAAACGTTTTCGACAAGTTGTTTTATCCTATGAGAAGGAAGCTCTCTTACCATTTTGACGAGAGTTTGGAAACGAACGTTTCGGCTCTCTGAGTTGATATTCTCTAATTGTTCCAAAGAGTATTTAACAATCTCAGGTAAGTTGAAATCAGATGTAGCTGATTTAGTGATAAAATCAATGACATTATGTTTTTTCAGAGAATTACGAACATTTTCAAAATCTCCAAAAGCACTGATAACAATAATTTTGATAGATATTTTTTTGAGGCGAAGTTTTTCGATAAGTTCAAAACCATCAAAGCTCTGTCCAGGCATTTTTAGATCAGTAAAGACGAGATCAATTTTTCTCTCGAAATCATTAAGGATCATCTGGAAAGCTTCTTGGGCACTTTGAACATAAAGTACGTCATACTTACCTTCACTAATCTCTTTGGCGAGGAGTTGACGAATCAGAGGTTCAAAATCAGTTTCATCATCAACAAAAAGAAGTGTGTACTTGTCTTGCATAATTTGTTTTCTAAGATTTTATTAGGAATGTTTTTGAAAATTATTGTAAAAATTGGCTTACTAATTACACTATGGGGTGATGGTTATTATATTGTCTTAAATCAAAAAAACCCTTCTGCATCTGCCTCTGCATCTGATATTTCTTACTGTTTTGCTGTGGAGAGAATAGTTTTGCTCAACAATACTATTTTACCAAAAGATGAGGTAGAAAAAATCTTAGCCCTAAATGAGGAGATGGTCTGTTGGGAGGAATTGCTTGCTTATGCTGAACAATTAACGGAGCTTTACGTCAATTCTGGGTATATCACGAGTGTTGTCATAGTACCAGAACAAAAAGTTTCAGAGGAAATACAGCTAATTGCCTATGAGGGCAAACTAGAAAATGTAGAAATATCTGGTTTATCAAGAGTTAAATCCGCTTATGTCAAATCTAGGTTATCGAAATTAGTAGGCAGAGTGCTAAATATTTTTGAGGTTGAAGTTGCTTTGGGGCAACTCTCTGCTGATGCGCTGTTCGAGACTGTTCAAGGGGAATTGAAACAGGGTTCAACTCCAGGTAGTACCGTGCTTCAGGTAACTTTAAAGGAAGCGCCTTCGTTTTTAATTGATTTGGGCTTTGATAACTATCAATCCCCTTTAGTGGGAGAGTTACAAGTTCAAGTAGGATTTAATTTATTGAATTTGTCGGGATATGGAGACAGTTATCAAACTGCTTTTCAGTGGAGTGAGGGAGCTAATAAGATTATTAACAATTATTTTTTACCTCTCAATTCTCTTTCTGGGGGATTGACAGTGTTTTATGAAACCACTAACTCTCGGGTCATTTTGTCAGAACTAAAAGAAGCAGGAATTCGTTTTCAATCTTCTAGTTATGGTATTGGCTGGATTCAACCAATTAGAAAAAATAGTAGTGAGCAGTTAAGTTTTGGCATTAGTCTAGAGTTTAAAGATAGTCGGAGTTTTATTCTAGAAAATCAACCTTTTTCTTTTAGTGAAGCATCAGTCGATGGTGTTACTAAATTTAGAGTAATCAGAATTTTACAGGATTGGGTTAATCAAAATCCTCAACAATATTTTGTCTTGCGAACCAGGCTTAATTTTGGATTAGATAGTTTTGAGGCTAGATTATCGGAAACTTTCAAAACAACACCAGTTTATTTGTTTGGGCAGTTTCAGTATGGTAGGAGAGTTCAATCAAGATTGGTTTTGGTGGGGAGGTTTGGGTTTGGGTTTACTACATCTCCTCTTCCTCCACCCTTACAGTTTGAGATAGGTGGACCATATACTGTAAGGGGTTATGCTAGACCTACCAAGTTAGGGGATAATGGAATTTTTATTTCTAGTGAGCTGCAAGTTGCTTTATTACAAAGTGATAGATTTGGTAGTTTAGAATTAATACCCTTTGTTGATTTTGGGACGGTATGGCACAGTGGCAATCTTCGCTCTTTTGATAGTGATGGGTCTCTTGCCAGCATTGGTATAGGTTTCAGGTATTATTTTAAAGAAGTCCTAACAGTTAGATTGGATTATGGAATTCCTTTGGTAGAGGTGGAAAAAGTGGGCAAAGGCATTTCCAATCAAGGTTTTTACTTTTCAATTTATTTAGTACCAGTGCGATTTTGAGAAAAAAGTCAAACTTATTCTAAGATCCTCAATTAATAATAGTTTAAGTACAGTCAGTTAAAACCCAATTCATCATTTATTTCAAAAAGCGATCTTGCGAAAGTATTTGATGACAGATGCTGTGAAATCAAAAAGCTGGAGGTGACTAAAATGGCTGATGACTTAATCGGAAAAAAAGGTTAAAGCGGCGTAAATTAATTTAACAAACAAACAGGTAACCAACTTTGTTTGCCATTTTCAAAAGTTACCTGAGCAAGCTGTCCATTAGACTGAATCATCCACTGTTCAATCTGAATTAAAATCTCTTTGACTAATTGTTCACTTGGTTTTTTCTTGGTTAAGGCGTTAAAACTTAAACTAGCCAAATCCATTATTTCAGTATAGGAGATCGCTCTCCAAACATTATCACTGCCCTTTTTTCGTTTAGCCCAGGATTCATAAGGAGGAAAATACTCAATTCCATTCTCACAAAACAAATTTAGGAGTTGAGCAGCCAGAGTATCTATTTGAGGCAAGTTTCTCAAATGTTGGGTTGCGCGCATAAGAAAAATTTGAGTCAACTTTATCATAATAACCTGAGTTATATATTTTTGGGCTTTAAAGAATTTTTTACTTCATTTAGTAATCTGTTTATTACAGCGTCAGTGGTCAAACAACCAACAGATTTTTGATATTCTATTAATCTCTCCCAAGTGGATTGCTCTACCTTAACATACCACTCAGAACCTAATCCTGGACGATAATTAATGCCTTCTTGAATTGTTTTATTTTGAGTGGCAGATGGTGCCCACCAATCTAAATCCTGAAGTTGCATTAACTCTCTTTGACCATTTTCAAATTCAACAAGAGCGGAATTTCGGTTTGGCAATGCTGTTACTCTACCTTTTTGTCCTGATAAAATAAGATGATTAGCAATAACGGTTACTTTCTGACCAATACCAGGTGCGGATTTCGGCTCAAATATTTCACTCTCATCAGAATCAATAAATGGGGAACGAGTTACTTTTTCCCCAATATTAGCTGTATTCATTGAGTAGATATTCTTACCTCGTTGTACCTTGCTGGCTGAACTTGTCTGATTGTTAAGTTTTGTATCTGCGGTTTTTCCGCAGATAGCCTGTCTTAATTTGCGGACCATTTTTTCATCTACTGCAACAATACGAGCAATTTCACGATTACTCCACTGACTCCATTGCTCATCTTCAAGTAGTCTCAATACCGCTCTTCGCTTATCGGCATTACTCCGTCTAAGTCCATGAGTGGCGTTTGCTCCAACAGAGTAGAGAATTGCATCTCTTCGATTACCTTGTTTTATCCTAGCCGTAATTTTTTTAATCCCATGGAGGAAGCAGCTTCTACTCTATGAAAACCGTCTGCTAACCAATAATCAGTACCATCGTAGAAAACTACCACAGGAGGAAATTCCGCTCCTGCTTTCATTTGTGCTGCATACTCTTCCATAGTGGGGGAATGAATAGCTGTCCTCGGTTGAGTTCCCCCATCTCGTCTAATTTGGAAAATATCTAGAAATACTACTTCTGAATCGCTATTTTGATGAGAAGTGTTAATGTTCATAAGCAGATAACTGTTTTTCAAGAAGAGTCTTTTCTATTTAATCTAGGATAATAAAGAAAGTTGACAAAAACTTGAACAAGCTTGTAATCTTATTGTTTCTTTACATTGGTAGTGTATATCCTCTCTCATTAGATGATTTGAGATAAAGTAGTGAAAAAAGAAGATAATTGAAAATGAAAACAAGCAAGAAATCTGACTATAGACCAGGAGAGCATCCGAATTCATTAGCCAACCTTATTCATGAAGGGAGACCAAAAGCTTATGGAGCAGACAAAAAGCAGCGTTATCTATCGATTACCGAAGAAGGATGGAAGGGTGCAAAAGATATCGCCGAAATGCTTGAATGTAGAGGTGTTTCCGACTTAATTGAAAAATTGGGTAGAGGAGAGTTAAAAATAATTTCATCTAAAATCAAAATATAATGGTAATCAGATTAAACGTTCAAAACTTTTATCTTTGCTTGGTTTTGAACTGCTCATTACCGACTTTGATTTTGAGATAAAGGAAATTTGATTTTAAATTCAGTAATATTATTAGAGCTAGAAGCAGTTATTTCACCCTGGTGCTTAGTGACGATCATCTGACACAATGGTAATCCCAAACCTAAACCTTTTCGCGTTTGTTTAGTGGTGAAAAAAGGTTCAAATAAGCGTTCTTTAATTTGAGGGGAAATACCGATCCCATTGTCAATAATACTAAGTTCCACCCATTTACCAAGAGAGCGAGTGGCGAAGATGATTACAGGTGGTGGAAAAGGTTGAACTTTAGCCCTTTCGCAAACAGCGTGAATAGCGTTTTCTGTCAAGTTGATGATTACTTGTGCAATTTCTGTTCTGTTTCCTAAAAAAGTGGGCAAGTTTTTTTCAAGTTGATAATTTATAGTAAAGTTGCATTCTTTTTCCTCAGTTTCGGAATCTTGAAAACTTTTAGAGACTAAATTAGCACAGGTGGTCACAGCAGCATTCAGGTCTATTTGTACTAAAGTCGGTTCATTTTTAAGGGGAACGATGTTTTTAATGATATCCTCAGCTACCTGAATTTGGCGTATTGTTAATTCAATATTCTCTACGCAAAGATTATATGTTTCAAAAAATTGAGTAGGATCTTCTTCACCAAAAGGTTGCTCGAAGATTCCGTTGAAAATTTTCATTAGGGTTGTAGAGTGTTTTTCTAATAGCTTAAGGTAGTTTTTGCAGAGAAAAATAGGGTTGCGCAGTTCGTGAGCTACACCTGCTGTTAACAAACCAAGGTAGGCTGTTTTTTCTTGGATAATCATTTGTTCCTGCATTTGGGTTAGCTTTTTTAACATGAAGCTTAGCTTATCGGTGCGTTTAGCCACGATAGATTCAAGTTCCTGGTTAGTTTTTTGAAGCTTATTGATGTAGAGTCCGTTACCTAAGAGTACTGAATTAAACCAAATACCTATGACACCAGGTACTACGGGCAACCAACCACCTTTGAGAAAAGCTATATAGGCGATCCCTATTAAAAATAAACTAAGAATTATCCCTTGAAAGAAAAGACAGACAGGAATTGACAAATTTTTATTATTTATGTTGATTTTAAGTATAGTAAGAGGTAATAGACACCACAAGGAGATCCAGATGTATTCTAAAGGTTCAGAGAGAAACCAGACTAAAGGTCTTCCCTCTAAAGCGTTAGCCAGGATAGCTGAAGCAGTGTTGGCATGAATATGAACTCCAAAAACCTGTTCGGGGAAGTCTCGTGTTAAGGAGAAGCTAAAAGGAGTTTGAAAAGTATCTTTCAAACTGTGAGCAGTAGAGCCAATGAGGACAATTCTATCTTTGATAAGAGAAGAATCATAATTATTATCTAGAATATCTTGTAGCAATAGAGTTTCAAAGTTTTGGGGAGGTCTGCGCCAGGGTAGCAGCATCTGGTAAAAACCGTCTTCAGCTTTAACATAACCTCCATGATTTTGATTAAAGGGAGGATATTCTTGTTGACCTATTTGCATCCAACCTGATGAAGACGGTTGAGGTTGAATATTTTCTTTTTCTAGGTATTTAATTGCCAGAGCTAATCCTAGACTAGGTATATTTGGTGAAGTTGTGGGTAAAGGAAAGAGAATGGTACGTCTAACTACCCCATCGCTATCAATAATTACTCCACTATCGGCATATCTTTCTTCTTCTGCTAAAATAGGATGGGGTGGGATTTTTTCTGAACCTGCCATTAGGGAAATACCAATAATCTCTGGAGTTTCTTTAAGTACTTGAGCAAGTTCTTCTGTTCCAGGAGGTATAGGTATATCTCGGTGTAGATCAATCCCAAGTACCCTAGGTTGGTTAGAACTAATATTGCGAATTGCTTGAGCTAGTGTGGCATCACTAATTGAAACTTTTTGTCTTCTCTGGATTTGGCTTTCATTAATAGCAACAATGGTTATTCTAGGGTCTTTTGACTCATTTGGTAAATTTTGTAGGTAAATATCGTAAGTTTTTAGTTCAAGATACTGGAGCAGACCTAAGACTCTTGCTAAACAGATGAGCAAGCACATGCTTACAATTGGGAGCAAGAATGAGGTTTTTTTGAACAAGTTTTTTTTAGACAAAATTTTATTCTGTAAATAAAAAAATATTAACTTCTTTTAAGAGTTGAGCAAATAGCTGTGAGTTACCACTAGAGTAAGCATAATACAGAGAATCATACCAAATCCCTTGTCTAGCTGACAAGATCGCATTGGTTTCTAAGGAATAATTAAAAGATTGATTTCTCTTACTTATTACTTTAAACATAGTAGAGCTGAAATAATTAGAGGATGGTCTTTGTAGATTGCACACAACAGTAACCGTCCATCTGTAAGTCTGGTTAATTTTTAAAGGTTCAACCGTATCAGGTAAAGTAAATTGCATCAACTTCAAAGATGGAGACCCATCAGCGATAAAAATTTGCTCGAAAATAGGTTCAGTCCTTCCCACTTCAACTAAAGTAAACTTGATAGTACGAGATTGATTTTCTTCTAGATTTAGATACCAAAAAAAGGTAGGATGGGTTTGAGCTGTTAAACCTAAGTGGTCATCAGGAGCGAGAATCTGTAGAAAAATTCTCTTATTATTTCCAGGACATTGACCTCTTACTGCTCCAGAAGTTACTGTTCTATTTGGTTCTCTCCTTTGGATGTTATGATAATATCTAGGTTGTTGATGAACAGTCCGATTCTCGTTTTGGTTGCGCTCTGAAGATGCGTAGATAGCCTTAAGATTGAGAGAAATAACAGCTATAAATCCTATCAGACAAACTTCGAGCCAGAAATTATTAAATCTCATTTTACTTCAATGATTTTTCAAAAAGAAATTGCCAAAAAGCTTTTGATTATAATAATTTTTTGGTTGAGTGCTACTCAAGCTCAGGCTTCGACTCAAACCTTACAAAAACTTTGGCAGCAAGGCGACTATATTAATATTATTAACATTTTAGAAGCCGAAATTAATAATACTGAATATGACGAAAATCAATTAGCAGATATTTATGTTTATCTTTCAGCTAGCTACGCTGAATTGGGAAGATATAGTGAAGCTCATGATAATCTAGTTCGAGCATTAGCTATATATCGAAAGAAAGGAGAAAAGTTAAAAGAAGCAGCTGTTTTGACTGATTTGAGTCAGATAAACTTGATGTTAGCCAAAAATCAAATAGCTTTCAACCAAAGTGAATTGGCGTTATCTTTGCTAGAAGAAAAAAATCATTTAAATATCGAAATAAAAGCTCACCTTATTAAAGGAAAAGCTTTACTTTTAATGCGTAATTATGAAGCAGCTTTTGAGTCTTATAGGGAAGCTTTTTTGTTAGGGGAACTTTTGGCTAATCCAAATGTTAAAGCGAAGGTATATCTTAATTTCAGTGAAGCTCATTTAGTATATTCTCAAGCTTTGCTTTCTGATGCTGATTATTTGGAGTCAGAAGGTTTTAGAGAGGAGGCGGAAAAATATCGAGAATTATCTAGACATGAATTTGAAAAAGCCAGAGAGCAAATTGTCGAAGCCAATAAATTCTCAGATAGTCTAGACAATTTATTAATAGCTCAAATTCAGTTACATATGTTGGAAATTATTCCAGAATTAGCTAACTGGGAATTAGCAGTTACCACAATATCGGCAATTCCTGATTCAGTAAAAAAAGCAGAATTACTCCGAAGATTGTTTGAATTCAGTAATTCTGATAATCTTTTTTTAGAGTGGGCAAAAACAGTGTCTCAAAACATAGGAGATACCTATAGTTTAGCACTAACTCTATTAGTTCAGAGTGAGAGGGCATTTTCTGATGAGGATTTCCTAAATGCTTTGGAATTAATCCAAAAGGCTATCTCTTTAGCTAGTGAAACCCTTGCTGAAGATATTCTTTATCAAGCATGGTTTAGAGCAGCTGAGTTAAACAGAGTTTTAGGAAAAAATGAGCAAGCGCAGCTAAACTATCGCAGAGCCTTAACTTCTCTTCAAAGTTTGCGAGGGAAGACAAGGGATTCTAAATTTTTTCAGCTTGACTATGAAAAAGAGATAGAACCAATATATCGTGGTTATTTACATTTCCTGCTTTCTTACCCCACAGAAAATAATTTAACAGAAGCAGTACAAGTGTTTGAGTTAATGCAATTGAGTGACTTAGAGAGTTTTTTTGGAGATCGCTGTTTTGAGGAGCATCTTGATAATTATCAACCTTCAGAAGTTCTTTTAGAGACAAATTCAGTAGCGCTTTATGCTATTTCCACGGAATCAACCCTGCATATTTTGTTAATTACCGCTGATGGAGTAATTCATCATCATACAGTAGCAATTGGTTCTCAATCCTTAGATGAAATACTAGTAAAATGGAGATATAACCTAGAAGACTATGCTACAGACCGCTATCTAGAAACATCTTGGTGGCTCTATGAAAAAATGATTCAACCTTTGGAGGAAACCCTAGCTCAAATCAATCCTTCTGCAATAGTATTTATAGGAGATCGCTTTTTTCGTAATGTTCCTCTAGATGCGCTGCACAATGGAGAGAAATTTTTAATAGAAAAATATCCGCTCGTAACTACCCTTGGTTTGCAATTGACTGATTTTAGAGAATTGGAGCAGCCAAAGCGTGCCTTAATCTTTGCACTAACTGTAGAAAGACCCCCTTTTAGTCAATTAGAGTTTGCTCAGTTTGAGGCAAATCAGGTTGCTGTTATAATTCCTGGGGCTAAAAAATTTTTAGATAAAGATTTTACAAGAGATAAATTAGCGAGTGAGCTAGCCAAATGGAGAAATTTGTCAACGGTTCATCTAATTACTCACGGTAATTTTGGCGGAACTTTAGAAAGAACTTTTTTACAAACCTATGATAATAGTATTTCGATAATGGAACTAGAGGATTTGATGACAGAAGGTAAGCTAAGTGTTAATTTATTAGTATTAAGTGGTTGTCAGACTGCTACTGGAAATTCTCGCTCAATTTTAGGTTTGGCAGGAGTAACTGTTAGAGGAAATGTTCAAAGTGTAGTAGGTAGTTTATGGTTTGTCAATGATCAAGAAACAGCTAGGTTAATGGAATACTTTTATCAAAACCTTTATGGAGGTATAATGAGCAAAGCTGAAGCACTACAACAAGCTAAGGTAGAGCTAATGCAGTTATCGTCCCACCCTAAAGGATGGTCAGCATTTATTTTGATTGGGAAGTGGTAAATAAATTTTTGTTTATGGATAAATTAAGCAGAGAAGAAAATTGGAAGAGTTTCTGCACTCATCATGCTGTAGGAGACTGGCACGGTATTTTTTTGAAATATTCAAGTGAAGGTGAATTAGTCGAAGAGTCACGGATCATCCGAAGTTTTTATCATATTCCTGAAATCAACCAAATAATTCATCACAACCATTACATCTATCCAAATGGTCAGTCTAAATCTGTTACTTTTAGAAACTTGAATCAGGATAATTGCAAAGCTATTTACCTTGAAGGTAGTTTTACTTGGGGTAACGAGAGGTTTGTTAGTGGTACGCCTATGGGTAGTGAAATTGGTTTTAAACAAGCAGATAAAAGGGTTAGTGCTTCTTTTATTTATGCAGATGATGGACAGATAAAAGCTGTATATCTTATTATCGAAAAGCTCACGGAGATTGATTCAGCATCTTTTCCCGTTGCTGTAGCAATTGAGAGTTTTGATAGCAACTTAGAAAAAAGATGGTCAACTATCCAAATTGTTAATTCAGACTGGGAATATCATGAAAGAAAAATGCTCTTTCAACAGATTAGGCATAGGCAAGAGTCTGATTTAGAAATGTTGACTATAAATAACAATAATATTCGCTTGAGTTGTCCTAAGTTAATTAGAGAAGATAGTAGTTTTTCTCAGGAGTTAGAGTGGTTTGAACCTTCAATTTGCTTAACGGGAATTAGAACCTATAGTCAAGGATGTTTTGAGAAATTTGAACTGAGAACATTTAGATTAGAAGAGTGATGAAAACTTATCGAACGCTGAAAATAGTTTTGATTTTATGGTTTAAATTGATTGTTAGCTCGGGAAGCTCAGCTCAAGTAATACCCGACAGTAGTCTTCCCCAAGATTCTAGAGTTATCAGAGAAGGGAATACAATTATTATTGAAGGAGGGACGAAGAAGGGAAGTAATCTTTTCCATAGTTTGAGGAAATTTTCTCTCAGGCAATTTGAGACAGTTATTCTTAATAATCCTGCTGTTTCTGAGAATGTTTTTTTGAGAGTAACAGGAGATTCACCTTCTTTCATTGACGGAACTTTGAGAAGTCTAGGAAATGCTAATCTTTTTTTGCTCAACCGGAATGGCATTTCTTTTGGTAAAAATGCAATTTTAGAGGTTGGAGGAGATTTTATGGCTACAACAGCTTCAAGTATAATTTTTGCCGATGGAAGTAAATTTCTTTCTCTAAGACAGAGTCAAGAGAATAATTTGCTATCTGTCAGTAGGCCCATAGGTCTAGAAATGTTTGAGAATAGTGGAAGCATCGACGTTAATAATGTAGGACATCAGTTAAGAGGTTTTACTAATCCTTTTACATCTCTTAATTTAGAAGAAAATCCACTCGGTTTGAGCGTTTCATCTGGTAACAGCATTATTTTTGTTGGTAACGGGGTCAATTTTGAAGGAGGTATAGTTACTGCCAAATCTGGTCAAGTAGAAATTTGGAGTATCCAAAATGGTTCTTTAAATTTGTTGGTTTCTAATTCTTCTTATAGGGTCACTCCTAACAACGTTGCCGAATGGGGAAATATTCTTTTGAATAATCGTTCACTACTTGATGCTAGTTCTTTTCCTGGTGGAAATAATAATTCTGGTGATATTTCTCTTTATGGTAAAACTATTGAGCTAAATTTAGCTTCCGTAATCATCAGTCAGAATGAAAGTGCCGAAGCAAGAGGTGGAAACATAAAACTATTTGGAAGTGATTCGATAGTGCTTAGGGGAGTTTCTCCGTCAGAAACTGCAATATCATCAAATTTGGTTATCTCCTCGACTTTAGGTAATGGTCAGGGTGGAAACATAGAAGTTGATACCCTCGCTTTGTCTATTTTTGATGGTTCGAGGTTGGGGACTAGAAGCTATGGAATAGGTTCTAGTGGTGATATTCGTATCAAGGCTGAGAATATTAATTTGGAAGGTGTTTCTTCACTAAATCCTTTTCTGACAAGTGCTATAACTTCCAATGCTCTATCAGAAGGTAGTTCTGGTTCTATATATATAATTAGTAATAATATTAAGATTACTGGGGGAGCTGTAATTGGTTCGGTAACTCTTAATCAGGGAAACGGTGGCAATGTTAGCGTCACGGCAGAAACTATATTTCTTAGAGGAAATAGTCCAATTTTAGCACCTAGCTCTATTTCAGGAACAACTTTTAATCAAGGAAGAGGTGGTAACTTAGTTCTTGATGCCGAAAAAATTTACGTATATGATGGAGCTGCCATAACAACTTCTTCTCTAGGTTTAGGTGATGGTGGGGATATTAGTATTAAAGCACAAGAGCTTATAGTTAGTGGTTCTAATAATTCTGTAGATGGTAGAGTGATTGTTAGTGGGATTAGTTCTTCAGTTATTATCCCCATTGAGTTTGAGAATGATTTTTTTCAACTTAATCAGATTAGCAATCAACCTTCATCAGGCTCTATCCGAATTGAAGCAGATAAGTTTTATGTAGATAGAGCGATTATTAGCGTAGGTAATGCAGGTTTTGGTCTAGGTGGTGAGATATATATAAATGCAAATGAGTTTTTTTTGCAAGGCGGAGAGGTTAGCGCTCTATCTTTTGCAGGTCAAGGAGGTAATACATCTCTAAATCTAAAAAAATTAGTTTTGAATGATGGAGCGTTAATTAATGCTTCTGCAGGCGAACAAGGTAATGGTGGTAATGTGAATATTAATGGAGGAATAACGATTTTGTTTGATGAAAGTAATATAATTGCTAATGCTATTAAAGGTAATGGTGGTAATATAAAAATTTCGGTAGATGGTTTTTTTGCTTCTTTTCAGAGCCTTATTAGTGCTTCATCTCAGTTTGGTCTTGATGGAAATGTTGAGATTGATAGTGATATCAGTAATCTGCGACGTATCTTTTTGATGCCTCGTATTGCACTAGAACCTGCTGAAAAAATGTTAGAAGAATCTTGTGAAGTTAAATTTTTTGGGGATCGGCTCAACCGTTTTTCTTTGAGGGAATTTCCTCAATCAAATAATCTTATTAATTACGGTGATTTTATAAGTTTAACCGTGATTGAGATCCCTTTTCTGATGCAATATATTCCTGAAGATACTGAGTTACAAACTGAGGAAACAAAAGATTTACCTATTCCGGCAACAACTATCGCTATGATGTCAGATGGTACATTAGTTCTGGTAAATGAAGCTAGATTGGCTAGCCAAAATTTTCCTCAATTCCCTAAAAGACCTGATTTCTGTAGGAAGAGGGACGTTTCTAAATGATTAATCCCACTTTTCTCACGTCAACTAGTAATATGAAGAGAGTTAAGCAATACTGCTCACACTAGCTGTAGCGACCTGTCGAAGGCAGATCTGAGCGAAGCGAGAGTGCGCACTCCTCCTTCTCTTATCCCTCAACCTACTACCTCTCATACAACCATTATTCACTGATAATGGATTAGAATTTGATTAGTCCCTTGAAGCTATTGAATAATAATGGTAATTAAATATGACTCATTCTGTTACCTTAAATCTTCCTGATCATTTATATTCTCCTTTATTAGAAAAGGCAAATCAAATAGGAAAAAAGCCAGAAGAATTAATGATTGAATATTTACAAACTATGATTAATAATACAGAAGATGACCCCGTAGAGGAGTTTATAGGGGCGTTTAATAGTGATTTTGCCGACTGGACAGAAAAACATGATGTTTATTTGGGAAAGTCTTTATCTGAATAATAATCAAGATGTTAGAAATCTTTGTTGATACGTCTGGGTGGGGGAATTTAGTTGATCAAAGTCAACCCTATCATCAGTTAATGGTGCAGTTATATCGTGAAGCGAAACAACAAAAAAGACGGTTAATTACCAGCAACTATGTGCTCACTGAGGTAGTGGCTTTATTAACCAGTCCGTTAAGAATCCCTCGTCCTAAAATTATTAGTTTTGTCAATAGTTTAAAACAATCTCCTTATATTGATATTATCCATATTGATAAAGATAAAGATGATGAAGCCTGGATTTTATTGGCTAGTCGGGAGGATAAGGAATGGAGTTGTGCGATTCGTTGAAGTCAGGAGCATCTAGAAACTAGACTGGTATGGACTTCC
>RECR01000107.1 GCA_007693955.1 Gloeocapsa sp. DLM2.Bin57 | reverse complement strand
ATCACCCTAATGGTGAGTTATTCTCTACTTATACAGAAGTTAAACAACGCGCAGACAAATTAGCAGCAAAATTACGAGAATTAGGCTTAAATCCCGATGAAATTAGCTAAAAACTATGTATTGCAGAGATACCTACCCAGCTAACCAAATTAATAACCTATCTACAGAACGATTATAAAGTCTTGGTCAAGTTTTCTGAGATTTTAATAACCCAAATGATTTACTAAATTGGTTAGAATCAAATAATCTGAACTCTTAACAGTATGTACGATAAGATATATATTTTTATTATTTAACTAACTGCCATGAACCAGCTAGTATCTGCAAAAAGACTCCAAGGACATACAGATAAAGTTTTAGCCCTAGATTTTAACGATGAAAATAATATTCTAGCCAGTGGAAGTCAAGACAAAACCGTCAGACTCTGGAATCTTCAACAAGATAAAACTCTAGTACTGACAGGACATGGTGTTAATGAGTGGTTTTGTAAGGTTAACGCGGTAGCGATTAGTTCTGAGTTAAATCTTTTAGCTAGTGGAGGAGACGATCTCATCCTACGCATTTGGTCTCTACTTACTAACCAACAAGTTAAAACCCTGACAGGACATGAACAAGCAATAACTAGTTTAGCAGTACATCCCGAAGGAACAATCATCGCTAGCGGTGGTAAAGATAAAAAAATTATCCTTTGGTCTCTAGATACGGGTGAGATTATATCCACCCTAGAAGATCATACCGATGGGGTACTCTCACTCTGTTTTAATCAGGATGGTAGTTTACTAGCTAGTGGTGGTGATATTGGTGATAGGACTTTGAGGATTTGGTCTTTAAGCGATCATAAGAGTATGATACTAAAGGGACATTCTGATTGGTTTGGAGGTGTAAGCGCGATCGCTTTTCACCCCAATGGTCGTTTAGTAGTCACTGGAAGCAAAGATAAAACGATCAAAATTTGGGATCTTCAGCAAGCTAAAGAGATGATAAGTTTAACAGGACACACCAATGAAGTAACTTCCGTAGGGATTAGTCCTAATGGTAAATTCTTAGCTAGTAGTAGTAAAGATAAAACTGTGAAACTCTGGAATTTAAGCAATGGTAATTTACTCGCTACCATTCCTCACCCCAATAGCGTCACAGTTGTCAAATTTAGTCATAATGGTAAAATGCTCGCTTCAGGTTGTGAGGATAAGATAATTAGGATCTTTACTAATTTTTATCCCCAAAAAACCTTAACTATCTAAGATGATGTTGAACAATTCTCAGCTAGATTACCAAAATATCGTTTATACAAAAAATCACCCCTAATAAAACCGCTGACTTCCTCATCCATCAAAGCAACACTATACCATTCACAACCGTTAGCATCTTCTTGAGTTAGTTCTTCTGGTGTACAATCATCACAAAGCATGACTATAGTACCATCAGGAACTGTTTCTACTAACTCGTAATCATCTCCCGGTCCTGAACGCATCTCCACGTCTTCTTGTTCCATACCTGCATCGACAATGACATCTTGATTAGCCCAAGCTTGTTTGCTAGCAGCTAAGTTTGTAGTCAATAGTAATAGAAAAAGTCCTAAAAATTTAAGTAATCTGTCCATAATATTAACAATCCTGTTTGTGTTAACATTTTTCTCAAAATAACATATTACTACCCTTCTCTGTGTCAAGATAGAAATAGGGTAAGACAAAAGGAGGCTGTTAGATGAGTGATCAACTAGCCACGTTAGAACAAAAAGAAATCAAACCAGTAGGATACCAAAGAATCCTTGTCGCTGTAGATTATCTGAATTTAACTATTGAAGTATTCGCTAAAGCTTTGAAATTAGCCTCAGCTAACCATAGTAACTTGATGATCTTTCATTGCGTCCAAGGTGAACTACCTGGAGTTCCCGTGATGGATAGTTTTAGCACCATGGGAGTTTATAACGACGTATATTATCAAGAAATGAACGAGTTTTACGAAAAAATGCGCAAAGAAGCCACGGAAAGACTCGTTGGTTGGTTGGGATCTTTTGCAGATCAAGCTCAAGAACAAGGTATAAAAGCTGAATTTGACTATAAAATTGGCGATCCAGGTAAAAACATCTGTCAAACAGCTGTAAATTGGAATGCTGATTTAATTGTCATTGGTCGTCGTGGTAGATCTGGTTTATCAGAACTGTTTTTAGGTAGTGTTAGTAATTACGTCGTTCACCACGCTAATTGTTCTGTATTAATAGTACAACAGTAAAAAATGATCATAAAAAAAGAAAAAGCTCCCAGGAGTCTTGCCATGTTTCGACCCTGAGAGCTTTCCTTCACTCCTTACACACCTCACACTAGATATATTTATACCAAGTTTATTTTGGCTAGTCACTAGGATTGGTGACACTTTTTAAACTGTCACAGGAATAAGAGTTTAACTGTCGGTTATCATAGGTGGGTAGAGCCATTATTCAAAGGTTTATGGGCAAAATTCGCTTAATGCACGCTAAACTTCATCGCGTCAAAGTCACTGAAGCTAATGTAAATTATATAGGTAGTATTACTATAGACGTAGAATTATTAGACAAAGTAGGGATTTTACCCTTACAGGAAGTAGAAATCGTTAATCTCAACAATGGCAAACGCTTTAGTACCTACGTTTTTCCTGGAGAAGCCGGTAAAAAAGAAATATGTCCTAATGGTGGAGCTGCTTTATTATGTCAACCGGGAGATATTCTGCTAATTTATGCTTATGAAGAAAAAGAAAGAGCAGAAGTATTGCAAAAAGGACACCAAGCCAGAGTTTTAGTCGCTAATCAAAATAACGATTGTGAAGAGTTTTTCTGGCAAAATTTAGTACCGCAAGAGAATACAGTAAAATTTGAACAGTTTAGCTCAAAAAAATAACTAAGGAGATTGAATGCTATATTTATATCAATTCGAAATTTGCCCCTATTGCGAAAAAGTCAGATTTATCCTTGACTATAAAGGGTTAGAGTACAATAAAATCGAAGTAACTCCAGGAGTAGGACAATTAGAACTACTTAGGTTGTCAGGAAAAACCAAAGTACCAGTACTCAAAGACGATGATACAGTCATCGCTGATTCCACAGAAATTGCTCTTTATCTAGAGAGAAAATACCCCGAGCCTCGTTTAATACCCGAAGATGGTTTATCTAAAGGACAAACCCTATTAATCGAAGCTTGGGCTGATGAATCCATAGGTGGTAATAGTAGTAAAGCTTTTGTCGGTGCATTAAATCAATACGGTAATTTCCGTAGCTCGATTTTACCCAACAATACCCCCGACTTTCTGAAAAATTTAGTACGCTCTGTACCAGGAGAATGGCTAGATTTAGTTGGTACTGGTGTAGGTTTAGGGGGAGATTCGGTCAAAGAGTCTATCTCCATCTTGAAACAAAATCTAGAAGCTTTAAGCTTAATATTAGCCAATCAACCCTATCTCACAGGTAATAGCCCTACCTTAGCAGATTTTGCCGCAGCAGGAATGACTCTAACCATCAAATTCCCTGAAGGAGATTATCTCAATATATCCGAAGAATTAAAAGGAAAGGGAATACCAGGTTTAGCCGATCATAATGCTTATGAAGTCTTTTTTAACTGGCGCGATCGCCTTTATGCAGACTATAGAAAAGGTAAAGGAGTAATTAACTCATCTGGATCAACTCCCACAACCATAGAAATTAATTAAAATGTCGGGTGTGTTACGCTATAGCTAACGCACCCTACTACAAAAGATGAGACCAAGGATTAGCTGCTTGATCACTAATGGCAACCCAAAAACGATCAGTTAAAGTTAAATTAGGATTAAGTAACTTGCCCCAAAAATCCCAAGCTGCAGATGGACCTTCACCATCGTGAAATTCAGCCATACGAAAACCTTCTCCAAAAGTTTCCCGACAAATACTATTAGCGATGTCCCGACTCGTGAGGGTAATTCCTTGAACAGGTGAAGTAAGACCTATGTAACCTCCAGACCAAGTAGCACGAGCAGCACCTCCTCCGGTTAGATGGGAAACAACAAAATCAGGTTTAGGTAAATTATCTTTTTTAATACAGAGAATGGGGAGACTTTCCGTAATTAGGGTATCTCCTACATAAGGATCGCTATTTTGATCAGAGCCGACTAAAGCATAATAGTTATTACCATCCCAAGTTTTGACGAGTTGTAAAGTAGTCCAAGTCATTGCCTTGATTGTAGTTGCTTCCATGGGTAAATTTTTTCCTTTAGTAAACTTCTGTTCCAGATAACTGTAACTGGTGATGGTCAAGCAGTAGGGAAAGAAACAGGTAAAAGCCCCTATTGTGCTCAATTTAATCATATTCACATTTAACCAACTCATAACCTGCCTCACTTTTGCTAACATCTCTATTAGCTATTCTAAGAGAGCTCTTGCGCTGTATAATTATGACACAATTTAGTCTTACAGCTAATTTTGAACCTACAGGCGATCAACCACAAGCGATCGCCCATCTCTACCAATCTTTACAACAGGGTAATCGTTTTCAAACCCTTTTAGGCGCAACAGGTACGGGTAAAACCTTTACGATCGCTAAAGTAATTGCTAAGTGGGGGAAACCTACCCTAGTTTTAGCCCATAATAAAACCTTAGCTGCTCAACTGTGTAACGAGTTAAGACAATTTTTTCCCGATAACGCAGTAGAATACTTTATCAGTTATTACGACTACTATCAACCAGAAGCTTATCTACCCGTTACCGATACCTATATCGAAAAAACAGCCTCGATTAACGATGAAATCGATATGTTGAGACATTCAGCGACTCGGTCATTATTTGAACGTCGCGACGTCATCGTAGTAGCTTCTATTAGTTGTATCTATGGGTTAGGAATACCCGCAGAATACCTTAAAGCAGCTATTACCCTGCAACTAGGAGAAGAAGTTAATACCCGTAAACTCCTTAGAGATTTAGTGACTAGACAATATAACCGCAACGATTTAGACTTACGTCGAGGTAACTTTCGTCTTAAAGGAGATATCCTCGAAATAGTTCCCGCTTATGAAGATAAAGTCATTCGTCTAGAATTTTTTGGCGATGAAATCGAAGCAATTCGTTATTTAGATCCAGTTACAGGTAATAACTTACAAAGTCTAGAAAGGATTAATATCTATCCCGCGCGTCACTTTGTGACACCAACAGAACAATTAACCTTAGCTTGTGAACAGATCGAGACTGAATTACAACAACAGTTAGCTTATCTAGAATCAGAAGGAAAATTAGTGGAAGCACAACGATTAAAACAGCGTACCCGTTATGATTTAGATCTCCTCACTGAAGTAGGTTACTGTAACGGTGTAGAAAATTATTCTCGTCATCTCGCGGGTAAACAACCAGGAGATCCACCAGAATGTTTAGTTGATTATTTCCCCTCAGATTGGTTATTAGTGGTTGATGAATCTCACGTAACTGTACCCCAAATCAGAGGGATGTCTAACGGCGATCGCTCTCGCAAACAGGTATTAATTGAACATGGCTTCCGTCTCCCTAGCGCTGCGGATAATCGACCTCTCAAAGCGGAAGAATTTTGGCAAAAAGTTAATCAATGTATCTTTGTTTCCGCAACACCGGGAGAATGGGAAATCACCCAATCACAAGGACAAGTTGTCGAACAAATTATACGTCCTACAGGAGTACTAGATCCAGAAATATCAGTCAGACCAACTCAAGGTCAAGTAGATGATTTATTCGGGGAAATAACAACGAGAATAGAACAAAAAGAGAGAGTTTTAATTACTACTTTGACTAAAAGAATGGCTGAGGATTTAAGTACTTATTTCCAAGATAAAAAGCTCAAAGTACAATATTTACACTCGGAAATTAAGGCGATCGAACGTATTGAGATTTTACAAGCACTGCGAAATGGCGATTTTGATGTCTTGATTGGGGTTAATTTATTACGAGAAGGATTAGATTTACCCGAAGTCTCTCTAGTAGCTATTTTAGACGCGGATAAAGAGGGTTTCTTGCGGTCCGATCGCTCTTTAATTCAAACCATTGGAAGAGCAGCTCGTCATGTACGTGGACAAGCTATACTCTACGCAGATAACCTCACCGAAAGTATGGCAAAAGCCATCACCGAAACTAATAGAAGAAGAGAAATTCAACAAGAATATAACCAAAAACATCAAATTACCCCCCAACCCATTATCAAAGATAACCGCAACTCAATTTTGAGTTTTTTAGATATTTCTCGACGTCTCAATGACCAAGAATTGGCTGCTGTAACTACAGTTGACATATCCTTAGATAAAATCCCCGCTTTAATCACCCAATTAACTGAAAAAATGAACAATGCAGCTAAGAATTTAGAATTTGAAGATGCAGCTAAATACCGCGATCAAATCCATCAACTTCGTCAACAATTATTGGGTTAATTACTGTCCTAACTTTTGCGATGGCTTCACTTACATTCACCATGACATTGTTGTATTGCAGCGCGCAGCGCTATATTGATAATCTCAATAATCTTTTGTCAAAATTGAACATCAACAAATTATTTTAAAGCTGGGAGATTCCTATAAGAGCCTAAAAAATGGTTTACTATATTAAATAAGCATGACTAGATTGTGACTATGTCTTTTTGTCTGAATCCCGCTTGTACAAAACCAGACAACCCTGATACCAATAAATTCTGTCATGGTTGTGGTAGCAAATTAGCCGAAAGTAGCCAGAGTTATGACTTTGACCATTATCGCGTCATTAAACTACTCGGAGAGGGAGGATTTGGACGTACTTATCTAGCTGAAGATCTAGAATTATTCAATCAGAAAGTCGTTATTAAAAAACTACTCAGTAGCGAAGGTAATAACCCTAAAATCCTCGAACTGTTTACTAGAGAAGCAGAACAACTATCTAAACTCTCTCATCCACAGATTCCCCAAGTCTATCGTTACTTTAGCAAAGATAATAACTTTTACCTGAT
>RECR01000106.1 GCA_007693955.1 Gloeocapsa sp. DLM2.Bin57 | reverse complement strand
TTTGTGGCTAGTTGTGGTGGTGTTACTATTTCAACCCTTAAAACTTATATACAGAATCAAGATGAAATAAAATAAGGACGCGATTCATCTCACGCTTATTTGAGAAAATAAAGCTTGAGGCTTCTCGCGGTTAAGCTAAAAATTTTGAGAGTACAAGTGGGAACATAATTATTTAGGTCACTGAACAACATTTTTTAACTGTCTTGACATTGTAAACTTTTGTTGTTTAGATTAGAATAAATTTAAATTCTTAATAAGATGAAACAATTTTTCTCAAGTTTGGCATCTGTTTTTAAAGATAGAAATTTTTTAAAGATTATTCATGTTATTGAAAATATTGTTTCCAAAGTTTTATCTTTAGCTTTAATCTTTGTTATTTTTGTTTCTTTAATAGAGTTAATAATGGCTTTATTAGCTGATATAGACTTGACCAATGAATCGGGATTATTTACCAAAACTTTAATAGAAATATTTGGATTATTTTTAAATATCTTAATTGCTTTAGAATTGCTCGAGAATATCACTGCTTATTTACGTAAACACATTGTGCAAGTAGAGTTAGTCATAACTACAGCTTTAATTGCAGTAGCGCGTAAAATAATTATTTTTGATCCCAAACAATATGATAAAATTGATTTGCTTTCCCTAGGATTTGCCATTATAGCCCTTTCTGGTAGCTATGGGTTAGTCAAATACTTTAATAACAAAAATAAAGATAAGGGTATAGATTAGCACCCTAATCAGGTAAAATTAAGATTTAATTAACATCGGCAATTATTCAGCAATAATTAACATGAGCAATTTATTAGTTGAAACAAGTTGGGTAATTCCGTTTTATGGATTGGTAGGGGGTATAGCTACTCTACCATGGTCAACGGGAATTATCCGTAAGACTGGACCTCGTCCGGCTGCTTACCTAAATCTGCTGATGACTTTTTGGTCATTTATCCACGTTTCCTTGGCTTTTGGGGCTATTTGGGGCAAAACTGCGCAACAATTGTCCTTTACCTGGTTAGAAGTAGCTGATTTAAAGTTATCTCTAGGTGTAGAAATCTCTCCCGTGAGTTTGGGGGCGATGGAATTAGTCTCGGGTATTAGTTTGTTAGCACAATTGTACGCTTTAGGCTATATGGAAAAAGATTGGTCTTTAGCGCGTTTTTATGGCTTAATGGGCTTTTTTGAGGCTTCTTTGTTGGGAATCGCTTTGAGTGATTCTTTATTCCTCAGTTACGCTTTGTTAGAGGGTTTAACTCTCTCTACCTATTTATTAGTTGGTTTTTGGTATGCACAACCTTTAGTAGTTACCGCAGCCCGAGATGCTTTTCTGACTAAACGTGTGGGGGATATTATTCTGTTTATGGGTTTGGTAGCTTTATCTAGCTACGGTGAGGGGTTGAGTTTTAGCGATTTACAAAATTGGGCGTTAACTTCTCCTTTGCCTCCTCTGACGGCGACATTGTTAGGATTAGCGATGATAGCAGGACCTACGGGTAAATGTGCCCAATTTCCCTTGAATTTGTGGTTAGATGAAGCGATGGAAGGACCAAATCCTGCAGGAATCATGCGTAACTCTATAGTAGTGTCTGCGGGGGCGTATGTACTGATTAAGCTGCAACCAGTGTTTACTCTCTCTCCTGTGGCTGCTGATGTGCTTATTGTAATTGGTACGATTACTACTATTGGTACTTCTCTAATGGCTTTGGCGCAAATCGATATCAAAAGGACTCTTTCTCATTCTACTAGTGCTTATCTAGGTTTAGTATTTATCGCGGTAGGATTAGGACAAGTAGATATTGCTTTGTTATTGCTGTTAACTCATGCGATCGCCAAAGCTTTGTTATTTATGAGTGCGGGTGCAATTATTCTGGCTACTACTAACCAGAATATCACAGAGATGGGGGGGTTATGGTCGAGAATGCCTGCGACGACTACTGCTTTTCTAGTAGGTAGCGCTGGGTTATTGGCGTTATTCCCTTTAGGAACTTTTTGGACGATGCACCGTTGGTTAGATGGTACATTGGAAGTGCATGAATGGTTATTAGCTATTCTCTGTCTAGTTAATGCTTTATCAGCGATTAATCTGACTCGTGTCTTTCGTCTAGTCTTTTTAGGCAAACCTCAGATGAAGACTCGTCGTACACCAGAGGTGGTATGGCCCATGGCTTTAGCTATGGTTATTTTAACGGTGATAACTCTACTTGCTCCTACTTTACCTCAATCTTGGTCATTATGGCTGAGTTCGACAGCACCAAGAATTATCCAAACCGATGATTTTATCGTTAAGTGGGGGATGTGGTTATTAGTTGCTGCGGGTTTGACTGGGGTGATTATTGGCGCTACGGTTGAGTTAAATAGAGCTTCAGCTAGGTCAATTCAGCTATGGCGTCGTTTACTCCAGGATTTATTCGCTTACGATTTTTATATAGCGGAGGTTTATCAATATACCGTAGTTTGGTTTGTTTCTACCACGGCTAAGATAACTAATTGGTTAGACCGTTATGTAATTGATGGTGTAGTCAATATGGTGAGTTTAGCGACGATTTTTAGCGGTAATGCCCTCAAATATAATATCTCTGGTCAATCACAGTTTTATGTCTTAACAATTTTAAGTGGAGTGGTATTGTTTCTTTGGTTCATTATCAATAGTCAATGGTCAATGATTCTTAATTACTGGACATCTTTAATAGGTTAAATTATGTTGAGTCTGTTACTGTTAATTCCCGTAATCGGGGCGTTAGTTACTGCTTTTTTGCCCAAAAAATTAGATTCTGTTGATTTACGCAAAATCTCTCTGTTATTTGCGGCTATTATTTTGTTAGTTACCCTGGGGATAGTTTTACTATTTAAACCTCAAATTACTGAGTTACAGTTTGCTGAGAATGTGATCTGGATTGAATGGTTAGGGTTAAACTATCAGTTAGGATTAGATGGACTGTCATTACCTCTGTTATTTTTGAATAGTCTGTTAACTCTGATTGCTATCTACAGCACTAAGAAGGTTTTAGCTAGACCAAGATTATACTATTCTCTGATTTTCTTACTCAATGCTGGTGTAACGGGTGCTTTTTTAGCTCAAGATTTACTGTTGTTTTTTCTCTGTTACGAGTTAGAAATTGTCCCTCTATACTTTCTCATCGCTATTTGGGGGGGTAAACGTAGGGGATATGCTGCGATGAAGTTTTTACTCTATACAGCGATATCAGGTTTTTTGGTATTGATTTCCTTTTTGGGGTTAGTCTGGTTTACTGGTGCTGATAGTTTTAATTATCAATCTCTGTTGGGACATAATTTACCCGTAGAGACGCAAATTTTGCTATTAATTCCTCTTTTGGTTGGTTTGGGGATAAAAATACCCATTTTTCCCTTTCATACTTGGTTACCCGATGCTCACGTTGAAGCCTCTACCCCTGTCTCAGTTTTACTCGCGGGAGTGTTACTAAAACTAGGAACTTATGGTTTATTGCGTTTTGGTGTGGGTTTGTTTCTAGAAGCTTGGGTAGAATTAGCACCTTGGTTGGCGACTATCGCTGCTGTAAGTGCTTTATATGGGGCTTCTTGCGCGATCGCTCAACAAGATATGAAGAAGGTTGTGGCTTATTCTTCCATCGCCCATATGGCTTATGTGTTATTAGCTGCGGCGGCGACTACTCCTTTAAGTCTTGCTGCTGCGGTGTTTCAAATGGTTAGTCATGGTTTAATTTCGGCTTTACTGTTTATGATTGTGGGAGTAGTTTATGAAGCCACAGGAACAAGAGATGTTAACTCTCTCTCTGGTTTACTTAACCCCCAACGAGGTTTACCCATTACAGGAAGTTTGATGATTCTCGGTGTGATGGCGAGTGCGGGTATTCCTGGTATGATTGGTTTTATCGCTGAATTTCTGGTTTTTCGAGGTAGTTTCCCGATTTTTCCGATTCCAACGTTGTTATGTATGGTGGGAACAGGTTTAACCGCGGTTTACTTTTTATTGGTGGTTAATCGGGTATTTTTTGGTCGTTTGTCTCCTGATTTGGCGAAATTACCTACAATAGAGTTAGGGAAACATTTACCTCATTTTGCTTTGATGTTGCTTATCTTTATCTGGGGTATTCAACCTGGTTGGATGTTACGTTGGAGTGAAGCTCAAACTAATGCTTTGATTAATCCAGATACAGCCATAATTGGGAGTTCGGAGTTAGGTTTTAGGGGTTAGGGTGTAGCGCGATTAGTTGTAAGATGTAGCGCAATTGGGTGTTATTATCTCTATATATTATACTCCCACTCTCCCACTCTCCCCCTCCCCCCGTCTCCCCCTCTCTCCCTCTTATTACTACAAAACTTTAAAAAATCATGTTAAGTATAGATTTAGAACCTTCAAAACACCCTTTAGCTGAATACGTCAATCGTTTTGAGTCTGGTTTAGCTTTATTAGCAGATTCGCCTGATAATGTTTTAGAGGTAGTAGGTATCCTCAAAAGTTATGGGGTGGTTTTAGACGCTTATTCTATTAACCTTTGTTATATAGCTAATCATCAGTTTTTGGTCTTTTTTCCTTTCTTTAAATACTTTAATGGGGAAGTTACTCTCAATAAGCTATTTAAACATTGGTTTCACGATCGCCTTAACTATGAGTACGCTGAGTACTGCATGAAATATATGATGTGGCACGGAGGCGGTGGTTTAGATACTTATCTGGATTCTCCCGAGTTTAGTCAGAGAGTAAATAAGTTAATTCAGGCTAAATTTAAATATAATTGGTTTATTTTGGGCTTAAATAAGGTTTACCCTGAGTTTTTAAGCGAATTAATGCGCCAAATGTGTTATTACAGCGCTTTAGGTCAGTTTTGGCGGGTAATGAGTGATATTTTCTTGAGTTTGAGCGATCGCTATGACAATGGGGAAATTAAAACTATCCCTGATGTGGTTGGACATATTCGAGAAGGATTAGTAACTAACGCTAATAACCCTATCACCTATCAAGTAACCATCAAAGATCAGGTTTATCCCATTATCCCCCCTGAAGTTGGTTTAACTTTTTTAGCCGATACCGCTATACCCTATGTAGAAGCGATCTTTTTCCGTGGTGGACCTTTTATGGGTACTGTTTCTTATAATGCACAAGCTTATCAGATTCCCCACGACCAAGAAATGTTTACCTATGGCGCTTTATACGCAGATCCTCTCCCTGTTGGTAGCGCGGGAATTCCTCCTACTTTATTAATGCAGGATATGCGCCATTTTCTTCCTGAATACCTTCATCAAGTTTATCGTCAAGGATTGCGTCAAGAAGATGATTTATTGATTCAAATCTGCGAGAGTTTCCAAAAATCGATGTTTTGTGTTACTTCTGCAGCGATTCAAGGTTTAGCCCCCTATTCTTTAAATACCCAAAATCTAGAAGAGAAAAAAGCCAATCGAGTCTATCTAGAAACATGGCTTAATCGTTTCTTGACTTCTCGGTTATTAGAAGTAAATAAGTAAAAACAGGGAGAGGGGAGAGGGGGGTATAATATATAGGAATAAGATAGCAGTACAAGCTAAGGTGTTTGACATTTTCAAATTATGAAACCCATTACTGTCTTGGTGCGCGTTCCCTAGCTTGGTCGACGTTCCTTGGCGCCGGTTTCCGGCGCGGGACTCGCGTTCGCGAGATCCTTCGGATACGCACCGCAGTCTAGCTTTTGCCTGAGTGCCTGAGTGCCTGAGTGCCTGCGCGTAGCGCTATAACATCTACACCGTACACCATAATATCTAGTATAGCACTACTCTTGTTGAGTCACGTAGAATGGAAGAGGTTTTATCAAAATTTGACAATACCACTGGGTTGATGTTGGGCTGCCACTAGGCGATCGCATCCTGAGTGAGGTTTAGCCCAGAGATATTGACTTTCGTTGGGATTACCCCAACATAATCCTAGATACAGTTCATTACACCCTGAATATACCTCAGCCCATTCTCGTTGGGCTATTAAACTATTTAAGGTTACCGAAGTAATTTCCTGAAAACCTTCTTTAACCTGAAAATATTTCATATTAATGGTTGCTTGTTGCCAAAAATCGATAATCGATGCTTTAGCATTAACTAAAATCTCTTTATCTCCCTCAATAGCGGTTAATTGATTGTGTAATTCTGGTATGGAGACAGAAAAATCCCCAAACCGACAGGTTCGCCAAACTATCCCTGACACCTGGTGTTCCCTTTGATATTGGTGTACTTGAAAACGAAAATCTTGATAAGCGAATACTTTACTAACTTTATTCAAATTCAAAGCTTTAGCGATCACAGGATTATCAATTCTAGAGGCAGAAGACATTAATAATCTTTGACCTTGCCAATTAGCTTTTAATTCTACTTCTAAAATTTCGATCAGCTCTTGAGTATTGTACACCATGACTTTGACGTTCGATTTGATGAGCTTTATAAACAATCCAGGGAAAGAATAACTTAGCTAATTTTAACTTACGTAGAACAGCGTGAGGATCGCTTAAATGAGTATCAGGGAGAGTTTGTCCCATTTCTTTAAATACTAAACCCAAGGGTATGTTAATCTCATCTTGTAATTGGAGACAACGAGCTAAAAATGGACCATAAGCAGAAAGTATCGAACCTACACCCCCTCTCACTTGTCCCCAACCGATAAAACAGATATTAGCATAATCTTCCAGAAATGAGCCTCCATAACAGTTAAGAATTGGTCCATTAACTCGCTGTAATTCTGGTGGTAAAAAGGGATAAGCCAAATAATAACCAGTTCCACAAACGATTAAATCAAAACTCGATCGAGATCCATCGACAAATTCTACCTCTTCTCCTGCTAAGGTGAGTACTCCAGGTTTAGGAATAATTTTACCGTGTTTGAGATAATAGGGGACTTCGTTATTAACCGTAGGATGTTTAGTAAAAATCTGGTGTTGGGGTTTAGGAAGACCATAATCAGAATGTTGACCAAAACTGAGACGAATCATGGTATAAACTAATAAGCGCTGTAGTGATTCTGGCATCCAACCCCTAACCCAATCCGTAACAGGAATACCCCCAAAGGTTTTGGGTATAAACCAGACAGAATCCCGCATACTTAAGACGCAATGTTCAGCTACTCTAGCTGCTTCGGCGGCTACATCACAAGCTGAGTTACCACCTCCAATCACTAAGACTCGTTTACCTTTTAGTTGATTGGGGTGTTTATAATCTTTGGTATGGATAATTTCTCCTGAAAACTCTCCCTGAAACTCTGGAAAGCGTTTACACCAATGATGACCATTACAGATAATCACCCCTTTATAGACTCTGGTAGTTTGGTTATTTAAAATAACTTCCCAGTGGTTATCTTCCCGAGGTTGAATCCAGGTTACTTCCGAGTTTAACTCAATGTTCTTTCTTAATTGATAGTGATCAGCAAAGAGGTTGAGATAATCCCCCATTTGTTTGGCACTAGGGAAGTCTGGATAAGTAGAAGGCATGGGAAAATGAGTAAACTCAGTAACCCGACGGGATGAGATAATATGGGCGGTTTCATAGACACCATGATACCAATTCCCGCCAATATCGTCACTAGCTTCTACTTGGTCATAGGGTATGTTAGCGTCTTGTAATGCTTGGGCTACACCTAAGCCCACGAACCCTGCGCCAATAATTAATTGTTTAGCAGTGGTTTCCATAGGGTTTTAGGTATTCAATTTTTCTAACATTAGTTTAGAAGCTTTAATCTGATCTGGTATGGTAATAGGATAGTTCCCATTGAAACAAGCGGTACAGAAGTTTTTGGGGTTTTCTCCTGTAACTGCTAACATTCCTTCCCAACTTAGATAGGCTAAAGAATCTACTTCTAATTTGTCGGTGATTTCCCCAAGGGAGTGGGTAGCGGCGATTAGTTGGGATTGATTATCGGTATCGATACCATAGAAACAGGGATGAGTCACCGCGGGAGAGGAAATGCGCATATGTACTTCTGTGGCGCCTGCATCACGAATAGCTTTAACGATCTTACGACTAGTTGTCCCTCTAACGATAGAGTCGTCAATAATTACTACTTTTTTACCTTCTAAGACGTCTTTGAGTGGGTTTAGTTTAACGCGGATACCTAAATCTCTCATATGTTGTGTAGGTTGAATAAAGGTACGTCCAACGTAACGATTTTTGATTAAACCTTCTCCATAGGGTATATCACTAACTTGAGAAAAACCGATCGCCGCGGGTATTCCTGAGTCTGGTACACCGATTACTAAGTCTGCGGGTACACCTGATTCTCTAGCTAATTGTTGTCCGAGACGAACTCGATAGCTATAGAGGGTATCATCGTGCATGATGCTATCTGGTCGAGCAAAATAGATCATCTCGAAGATACAGAGTTTTTTTTCTGGTTTTTCAGCCCATTGAATCGAAGTAAGTCCTGTTTCAGTAATCCAGACGAGTTCTCCTGGTTCAACGTCTCTGAGATATTCGGCGCCAATGATGTCTAAACCGCAGGTTTCTGAGGCTAAAACGTAGCGTTGAGGGTTATTGTCTAAAACACCGATAACTAGAGGTCTAATCCCGTTAGGATCTCTAATACCCATGATTCCTTGGGGTGTTCCCAGGGCTAAACTGTATGCGCCACGACATTTTTTTAGGGCGTTAATTGTTCCTTCTACCCAGTCTTTACCTTGTTTAATTTGCTCGGCGATCGCTAGGGCGATCATTTCTGAATCTGTAGTTGTGTTAAAATCGTATTCTAGTTTAGTTAATTCTTCTCTGAGTTCAAAGGTATTGACTAAATTACCATTATGTGCTAAAGCTAGACAACCTAAAGGAGTTTCGACGATAGCTGGTTGGGCGTTAACTACGTGACTAGATCCTGTGGTAGAGTAACGAGTATGTCCGATCGCGATCGTTCCTGTTAATTCTTGCAAGTTATCTTCACTGAAGACTTGAGAAACTAAGCCCATATCCTTATGTATATGCACCCGATCGCCGTCAAAAGTAGCGATACCCGCTGACTCTTGTCCACGGTGTTGTAAGGCGTAGAGACCAAAATAAGCTAATTTAGCTACTTTTTCTTCAGGTGCGTATATTCCGAAGACTCCACAAGCTTCTTGAGGTTTATCTGGGGGAGATTGCAAATTCATAATTATTTAACAATATTACTTTTTAGTGATTTTGACCGAGTGCTTGTTCTAGGGTTTGATGCCAAGGTTGACTCATATTACTTATACTAACCTTAATCAGTGTCTCAGAGTTATTAGTTGATATGGTTAAATTTTCAGTTGAGGTTACCTCACCCAAGAGACACCAGTGTTGGGGGCAATTTTCCTCTAAGTAAGATTCCCAACTTGACTGCATTTGGGCTTTAACAGAAACCACGATCCGACTAGCTGCTTCACCAAATAAGTACTCATCCCATCTCAGGTTAGTAGGAAGAGGAGGTAAGGTGATCTGTGCCCCTAGATTACCACTGAGACAACTTTCGGCGAGGGTAACTGATAATCCTCCCTCAGCACAATCATGGGCAGAATTTAGCCAACCTTGGTGTATGCCATGACGACAGACCCTTTGCACCAGACGTTCTAAGTTAAAATCTACTGGAGGTATTTTCCCTGCTACTAGGTGATGGATTTGGGCAAGATATTCTGAACCTGCTAAACTAACTTGATTGAGGTTACCGATCAGATAGATTAAATCTCCCTGTTGTCGCCAACCTTGACCACAAACTTGTTGAATGTTTTCTACTAACCCAATCATGCCGATCACTGGTGTGGGATAGATGGCTTGGGGATTGCCTTCAGAGTCGAGGGTTTCGTTATAAAGGGATACATTACCTCCTGTAACTGGTGTATTTAATTCCCGACAAGCGGTAGCGATTCCCTCACAAGCTAGGGCTAGTTGCCAATAACCTTGGGGATTTTCAGGACTACCAAAGTTAAGATTATCGGTTACTGCTAAAGGAATAGCCCCTACACAACTGAGATTGCGCGCTGCTTCCGCTACTGCTGCTTGTGCTCCTTCAAGGGGATTTAGATAGACGTAACGTCCATTACAATCGGTGGTAGCTGCTAAACCTAGGTTACACTCAGAGGGTTTGGCATTGTGTGGTCTTATTCTAATTACTCCTGCGTCTGCTCCTCCTGGAACGATTACGGTATTGTTTTGAACTTGGTGGTCATATTGGCGATATACCCAAGCTTTAGAAGCGATGCTAGGTGTACCCAATAACTGTAGGAGTATTTCTGTCCAGGTTAATTGTTTTATCCCTACTTGATTACATTCTGGTAGGGTATTAACGTCCCATTGCCAAGCTTTTTGGGCGTAGAGAGGAGGTTCTCTAAGTATTTCTCGTTCGTAAATAGGGGTATTTTCTGCTAAAGCGGTGGCGGGTATTTCAGCGGCGATTTTACCTTGATGCCAAATTCTGACGATTGGTTCTCGGATTACTGTTCCTGCTACTACTGCATGGAGTCCCCAACGTTGGAAAATCTCGATTAGCTCTGTTTCTCGTCCTTTGGCGGCGACAAATAACATTCGTTCTTGGGATTCTGAGAGCAGATATTCATAGGGAATCATCCCTGTTTCTCTCACGGGTATTTTATCTAAATCAAAGTCTATCCCTACTCCTCCTTTAGCTGCCATTTCTGCTGTAGAGCAAGTGATTCCTGCTGCTCCCATATCTTGGGCTGCTACTACTGCTCCTGTTTTAAAGGCTTCTAGACAGGCTTCGATCAGACATTTTTCTAAAAAAGGATCGCCTACTTGCACCGCGGGGCGATCGTCCATTGATTGGGAGGTGAGTTCAGAACTAGCAAAACTAGCACCCCCCATCCCGTCTCTACCTGTGGTTGAACCTACGTATAAGACGGGGTTACCGATTCCTGCTGCTCCTGATTTGACGATTGTTTCTGTTTCTAGTAACCCGATCGCCATAGCGTTGACCAAGGGATTACCACTATAAGCATCGTCGAAGTAAATTTCTCCTGCTATGGTTGGTACTCCTGTACTGTTACCATAGTGAGCTATACCTTCTACTACCCCTTGTAATAATCTACGGTTGCGAGGCTGATCTAATTTCCCGAAGCGTAGAGAATTGAGTAGGGCGATCGGACGTGCTCCCATGGTGAAGATGTCTCGCAGGATTCCTCCTACACCTGTGGCTGCACCCTGAAAGGGTTCGATCGCACTGGGATGGTTGTGTGATTCTATTTTAAAGGCGATGCGTAAACCTTGACCTAGATCTACTACTCCTGCGTTTTCTCCTGGTCCTACAAGTATGCGATCGCCTTGGGTGGGAAATTTTTTTAATAGGGGTTTGGAATTCTTATAACAGCAATGTTCTGACCACATGACGCCAAACATGCCTAATTCTGCTAAATTGGGTTCTCTACCCATTCTCTGGACTATTTCTTGGTATTCTTCTGGTTTGATGCCTAATTTAGCACAGGCTTCTGATGGTTGGGGAGCGGCCATATTTTGTTGTCTAGTGTCTTTACTCTCCCTTACCCTAGCACAAAGCTAGGTTTTTATTTTGTTTAGTTTTTCTAGGTCTCATTAAAAGGTAGATTAGGTGACATACTCCTACAGCGAATCAAAGATTACGCTGTAGGCTTCTTGTCTTTCACCTTCAGAGATGATTGACCGTTTTTGAGTGAGGCGATGCCCATCCCCACTTTTTTAATTA
>RECR01000105.1 GCA_007693955.1 Gloeocapsa sp. DLM2.Bin57 | reverse complement strand
CCTCAACCGCGCATTTACTAATCTATCTCTTTTCTTAGGCTTTGTCAACCCTTTTGGGCAAAATTTTGGAAAAAAGTTGGGGAACTTGTCTGAATTGCTTTTCTATTCTAGGTTTCGTAGATTTTAAGTTAAGCTAGAATTTTAACTACTTTGGGAAAAATATGACTGAATCGATCGAAAGAATAGAATTACCTAGTATAGAAGCGGCGATCGCCCTGGCTGGAAATCAACAAGAAAATCTTTACTTCCTTACTCGTCATACCGGCGCTCAAGTGGTTTTACGAGGTCAAGAATTACTAGTGATGGGTAAACCTAAAGCGGTGACTAGATGTCTTGAGGTGATTAATTCTCTGGAATCCTCCTGGAAGGAAGGACAATCAATCAATGAATCGGATTTATTAACGGCTTTTCATGCTTTAGATACGGGAAGAGAAACAGAATATCAAGCTATCCAAGCTGAAGTTATCGCTAAAACTCGACGAGGTGAAGTAATTAGAGCGAAAACTTTTCGCCAACATCAATATCTCCAAGCTATTCAAAAACATTATCTGACTTTTTGCATTGGTCCTGCCGGAACTGGTAAAACCTTTTTAGCTGCGGTAATCGCTGTACAAGCTTTATTAAAGGAAGAGTGCGATCGCCTGATTCTGACTCGACCTGCGGTAGAAGCGGGAGAAAAACTGGGCTTTTTACCAGGAGATTTACAACAAAAAGTTGACCCCTTTCTACGTCCCCTTTATGATGCTCTTTATGAATTCATAGACCCCGCGAAAATACCAGATTTGATGGAACGGGGTAAAATTGAGGTAGCGCCTTTAGCTTATATGAGAGGACGCACCCTCAGTAATGCTTTTATTATCGTTGATGAAGCTCAAAATACTACCCCTGCTCAATTAAAAATGGTTTTGACTCGTTTAGGTAACCATTCTCGTATGGTAGTTACAGGAGACATTACCCAAATTGACTTACCTAAATATCAAGACTCGGGATTGGTAGTAGCCGAAAAAATCCTCAAATCAGTAGAAGGAATCGCTTTCTGTCATTTTTCTCAAGCTGATGTGGTGCGTAACCCTCTAGTACAGAAAATAGTAGCAGCTTATGAACAACACCCTAATTTATAAACTATGTTTGAATTCCTAGAAACTGTGATGAGGGGATTTAATTTGTTACCCCCCTATCTTTTATGGCTGACTGTTTTTTTAGTAATTATCCCTAGTATAATTGCTATTTTATTACGTTTTGCTCTCCATAGACACCTAACTGTTTTAGCTGCTAAACTACGCAAGTTATTGCGAGGAGAAACCCTAAGCAAAACTCCTCTGATTATTAATTATCTAGAACAAAGAGTACAAAACGCTAGTGCACAAAGACAGGATATCAACACCACTGCTTTAGTAGATGGTACGTATAGTCAAGAAAGATTTCGCTTGTTGGGTATTCCTTTACAATGTGAAGCTATAGACCATCTAACCCGCAATTTACCCAATTTATTACTCTCTTTTGGCTTATTTGGAACCTTTTTGGGGATAACTATTAATTTAGCTAATTTAAGTCAAACCCTCACTCAAAGTGATTTAACCGATGTAAGTAGTCTAATTCAAGGATTAGAAAAACCCCTACAGGGTATGGGTATCGCTTTTATTAGTAGTTTAGTAGCTGTATTTTGCAGCGCTATACTGACGACGATTAATTTTTTGTGGAATACTAACGTAGCTAAATTAACCTTATTAAACTCTCTAGAAGATTATCTAGATAACGTTTACTGGTTAACGATACCCAATACTTCTAGTAAAAGTTTACAAGAGGGAGTAGAAAAACTAGTCAGCGAATTTGGTTTATTTCTGAACATATTTTCCGAACAATTTGGGACAACCCTAGAAAGAGTGATGACTAATTCCGTCACTCAACCCCTAGAAAAAATGATCGCTCAAAATCAACAAATCACTACAGCAGCAGAACAAGCTTATCAAGAATTGCAACAATCTACCCTAGCTATGGCTAAAAGTACAGGAACTTTTAATCAAGCAGTAAGTATATTAGATAAAAGTAGATTCTCTGAGAAACTCTCTTCAGCGGTAAGTGATTTGGCGATCGCCCAGAATCAATTCTCTCAATCAGCACTAATCCTGAACAAATCCACCAAATCCATTGAAGACACATTAGAATTATTACAGAAATCAATCTTAAAAATAATTAGCTTAACCGAAGAAATGAGCAGCATCAACGAAAAATACGGTCTGATATTGCAATTACAACAAAGCAAGAAAAACTATGAGTAAACGCTACAGAGAGCAAGAAGCAGAAAACCTCAATATTTGGCCCTCTTTTACGGACTTAATGTCTAATGCTTTTATGATTATTAGTCTGTTTTTGCTGTTAGCCTTATTTAAATCTCTTTTTCTTAAATCTACAGCAGAAGAAACCGAAATAAGTCTGACTCAAACAGAAGAACAAGTCTTAGACTTACAAAGAGAATTAAGAGCAAAAAATCGAGAATTACAAAACGCCGCAAGACGCACTAGTCAACTTGAAAGACAAACCGAGAGACTCAATACACAAATAGACACATTAAACACAGACATAGAAACCCTTAAATTAGCACCACCAGTAGTCGTCATTGAAAACTCCGGAGAATTCCAGTTCGACTCAGGAAGCGCCGAATTATCTAACGGTTTGCGCGAATATATACGTACGGATTTAGTCGAGCGTATCGAAGCAGTTACACAACAAAGAGATATTTATATTGTAGAAATTATTGGACACACCGACGGACAAGCAACAGTTGCAGGTAATAGTAACCTAGATACTAATCTAGAAGCAGTCGCACAAGGAGACAAACCCTCCAATCAATTAAACCCAGGATCTAACGCAGATTTAGGCTTAATGCGCGCTCTAGAAGTAGTCAAAGAATTACAAGCATTGCAACAACAAGGACGTCTGCAAGGGATACAATTCCGCGCTTATTCAGCAGCACAATTACTACTACCTTCGGGAGAATTTGCTAATCCTAGTCGCCAAGCAGACGCTTCTAGAAGGAGAATAGAGATACGCTTCTCTCCTTTAGGACAAGCAGAAACGGTAAGATAATTCAAATTATCCAAAGAATTAACCCAATCCCTTTCCGATGCAATCTGTGCCCACAGGAATGACCATCGCTCCTGATAATAGCATTTATATTACTAATTTGATTGACGTCGCTTTTGATAGTAATAGTAACCTTTATGCTTTAGAGTATGCTAGTAATGTTCTTCCAGGAGATTTGACAGGTAATCTTTGGCGAATAGATACCAATGGAACGAAAACAAGAATAAATATACAAGGTTTACAATTTCCTACTGGTTTAGCAATAACTGAAAATGATACTATTTATATAGCTAACAATGGTTTTGCTACAGGAGTTGGCGAAATTATTGAATTACAACCTAGTAATGTTATACCAGAACCTTCCTTATTATTATCTTCTGTACTGTTAAATCTAGGTTTTTTAGGCTATATGTTCAAATTTAAACGCTGAATTAATGTTATTGTCTCCTAACTTTTTAGTCATTGATACCGAAGGTAAACAGGAAATAAATGAAATCGCGATCATAAATAAAAATGGTCGCTTGATTTATGAAGCTTATAATAAATCTACCTTTGGAGTTAAATCAATTGCCGAGATTGTGGAGGATATCAAGGAAATTATCCCTAATCACTTATTAGTTTTTCATTCCGCTCAACACGATCTACAAATACTATCCCAGAGTTTTAAACAAGTCGGTCAATCTTTTCCCAAGGTCAAAACAGATTGTACTTATCAACTAGCTAAGAGATATTTTCCAAGACTTGATAGCTACTCCCTACAATACTTGAGTCAGTATTTAGATTTAAGAGTTAACGGTCGAGTATTTAATCTTAATCTGGCTCATTCAGCTAAATATGATGCCCAATTCACCTATCAACTATATCAGAAAATTAGAGAAAAAATGTTTCAAAATACTCTCAATCCTTTTAGTAGTAATCGCGTTGATACACCCTTTCAACAACACCCTGATTATTCTCAAATCTATCAAGAAGAGTTTAACACCCTAACTTCTATTTTAACAGATATTAAATTAGAGCCAAATCATCAGAGTAAAGGTGCTATCATTATTGGTGAACCAGGTTCGGGTAAAACTCATTTAATTATGCGATTAGCCCAAAAAACTTTAGCAACTAATCGTCTCTTATTTATACGTCAACCCAATAATGCTAAGTCGATTTTATTTCATATTTATACGCGTATATTAGAGTCTTTAGTTGAACCAGTTCCTAAGACTAATTACTCACAACTAGAATATTTTTTAGCCAAAACTTTTGTTAACTTTATGCGCTTAGAAAAACATTGCACAACTCCAACTAAGCTCAATTTGTTAACAGAGTTAGAAGCTGATCCATTTAGCATTTATGACAAAAGAAAAAACTTCCCCAAAATAGAAAAATATTTGACAAATTGGTGGAGTAAAAAACATGGAGGTAGTGGTTATTCTCTAAATATCATTAAAGGAATCGTTAAATATTGTAGCTACGTAGATAAAAACTATAAAATCTTAGTAACCCGTTGGTTAGCTGCTGATGAATTAAAGGATGCAGAATTAAAACGTTTAGGATTAGACAAATGGTCACAAGAATTAAGTCAGGAAAACTTCGCTTTAGAAGCTATTTCTGTGTTGGGAAAACTTTCCTTATTAGATGAACCTTTAATTATTGTTTTTGATCAACTAGAATCTCTTAGTCTCCCCTATAATCAGGAAATTTTACTCAGTTTTGGTGAAGCGATTAAAGATATTTGTACTCATGTCCCCAATAGTTTAATTATCCTTAATTTATTTCCCGATCGCTGGTCACATTTTCAAGAATTTTTTGATCCTTCCGTGATTGACAGAATATCTCAGTCTATCATTAATTTATCCCCTATTAACCCAGAACAACTCCAGCAAATTTTAAAGATTAAATTAGCATCTACTGGAATAACTTTAACTGAAATATTTACTACTGAAGATATTCAAGATATTTTACAGCAAAATTCTATCAGAAAGACTATTAATAGAGCAGCAGATTATTACCGTTATCGAGTCCATGGTATCACATTACCTCAAAACAATCAAACACAATTAGATTTTAAACCAATCAAAACTTATGAAGAAAGACTAAACCAGCTAGAAACAGAGTTACACCAAATAAAATTACAGTTAGCGCAATTATTAGATACGGAAGCAGTAGTAACTATCCCAGAAACCATACCTCTGATTAACAAAACTGAAGATCATATCTTATTAAATTATTGGGAAACAGAGAAGGAAATACTGTCTCAAGACTATAATAATATTAAAATTATCGATGATAGTGATGAGATTGGTAAATTAAGGCAAATAGCAACAGCATTTTTAAAACGGTATTCTGGTAAAATAACAGTTTTAAGATTAAGAAAACTAGTTATCCCCGAAAACCTAGTAATCAGTCATGGTAAACAAGAAAATGTACTAGCTTTTCTAAACGAAAACGGGAGTCGTTTTACCCCACGGATGAAAAATTTTAATCAATTATTAGTTAATCATCCTCATTTACAGTTTATTTTAATACGCGATCGCCGTCAACCCGCTATTAACGGTAAAGTTGGTCTCAGAGAAATAACCAATTTTACCCAGAGTAGCAATGCTGAGTTAATTATACTGGAAAAAGAAGCTCGAATCGAGTTTGAGTTAATGTATAAGATGATCACTGATATTAATAACCGCGATTTAGAAATTGATTTAAAAACCGCCATAGATATTTGGGTTAAATATTATCATAATTCTTGGTTAGTCAAAAAAATGTTAGGACAAGTTAAATAATCATTATGGTTAAATTTAACAATTTCTGTTTTTGTACTTTAGCAATAGGATCTAGATATATAAACTTAGCTTTATTATTAGCGGATGACCTAGCTAAATATTCTCCCGAAATTAATTTTATCGTTCTCACAGATAACCCTAAACAATTTAAGAATAAACCCAATGTTATTCCTTACTTACATTATCCCCAGAGTTGTAAATTTTATAATGATAAAAGGTTCGTAATTGCCAAATCTCTGAATCTATATGAGTCTTGTATCTATATAGATGCAGATATGCGCTTGTTAGCAACAGTACCTGAAAATTTAAATTTTGTACCTGGTATTATCGCTTATAGTTCTTGTAACATTGCTAAAATCAATAAAACCGATGACAAAAAACTTGATTTAATTAGAAATATTTGTCAAAAATCATCACTAGATATTAGCCAAGTAAAGTTTATTCAGGAATTTTTATTTTATGTAACTAGACATGAAAATATTCAGGAATTTTTTAGACAATGGGAAATTTTAGCAGGATATTTTGAACTAAAGGGATATTATGCAGGAGAAGGTAATATTATTGGGTTAGCAGCAGCTTTAGCTCGAGTACCAATAGAGCATGATTATGATAAAAAACTTCTGATATTTAAAGATAGAATAGAGTTAGTAAAACAGCAAAATCATCAACTAGTAATTGATAAATTGTACAAATATTTAGAAGAACAAAGAAAGTATGAACATCCCCAAAGAAATATATTAGAAAAAATACAAGATAAAATTAGCAATACTTTAAGCTTTAATCTCAGAAAATGGCGCTTAAAAGTAAATACTATCAAATACTCAGATATTTATTCTCACTTAGACAAGTATTAACTTATGTAAATAAAATTTAATAAAACTCTACAAAAGATCTAAATTAATAAGTAAAAAATAAGCTATAATAACGAGATAAAAAAAGAATCAAGAATCTAAAATAATCTTTAAAATGTGCCGAAAGTAGCGGTATTTATAGTTAAAATAAAGTCAAAATGTAAAGAGGTAGAACATATAGTTAACTAATTAAGTTAACTTAAACATTGACGATTATGAAAACTAAAAAATTTACAACCGTGGACGCTAATGAAGCAGCGGCACGAATAGCGTATAAACTAAATGAAGTAGTGGCAATATACCCCATCACACCCGCTTCACCGATGGGAGAATGGTCAGATAGTTGGATGTCAGAAGCAAGAGAAAACTTGTGGGGGACAATTCCTTTAGTAGTACAATTACAATCTGAAGGTGGTGCAGCAGGCGCAGTACACGGAGCACTACAAACAGGGTCATTAACCACAACCTTTACAGCATCCCAAGGGTTGTTATTAATGATTCCCAATATGTACAAAATAGCAGGGGAATTAACCCCCTGTGTAATTCATGTAGCAGCGCGATCGCTAGCAGCCCAAGCACTATCAATATTTGGGGATCATAGTGACGTAATGTCGGTAAGATCCACAGGTTTTGCCCTATTATGTTCAGCATCAGTACAAGAAGCCCAAGACTTTGCAGCGATCGCTCAAATAGCGAGTTTAGAATCAAGAATACCCTTTATTCACTTCTTCGATGGATTCAGAACATCCCACGAAGTCCAGAAAATAGAAGTCTTAGAAGACGACGAATTAAGGGAGATGATCGATGAAAACTTAATCTTAGCTCATCGTAGTCGCGCCTTAACACCAGATCGTCCTGTAATCAGAGGAACAGCGCAAAATCCCGACGTTTATTTTCAAGGAAGAGAAAGCGCCAACCCCTTTTATGATGCTTGTCCAGATATTGTAGCTAAAGCATTTGCTAAATTTGGCGAAATCACAGGAAGAGAATATCAACTCTACGAATATCATGGCGCACCAGACGCAGAAAGAGTGGTAATTTTAATGGGATCAGGATGTGAAGCGGTCCAAGAAACCGTAGATTATCTCACCAATCAAGGAGAAAAAGTCGGGGTACTTAAAGTCCGATTATATCGACCTCTAGATCAAGAAAGGTTAAGCGCAGCATTACCCAAAACAGTAAAAACCATCGCCGTTTTAGATCGTACCAAAGAACCAGGAGCAGCCGGAGATCCACTTTATTTAGACGTAGTCAACGCTTATCTAGAGATAGGATTTGGCGAAAGTAAAGTAAAAATTATCGGAGGTCGTTATGGTTTATCCTCAAAAGAGTTTAACCCAGCGATGATCAAGGGTATTTTTGACAATCTCGCTCTCGATAAACCCAAAAACCACTTTACCATTGGTATCAATGACGACGTAACCCATACCTCCTTAAGTTACGATGCTGATTTTGACATAGAACCTAAAGAAGTAGTTAGAGCGATGTTTTATGGTTTAGGATCAGATGGTACAGTAGGAGCGAATAAAAATACCATCAAAATTATTGGAGAAGAAACAGATAACTACGCACAAGGTTATTTTGTTTACGACTCCAAAAAATCAGGAGCAGTCACCGTATCCCATTTACGCTTTGGTCCAGACATAATTCGCTCTACTTACTTAATCAATCAAGCCAACTTTATCGGTTGTCACCAGTGGAGTTTCTTAGAAAAACTAGACGTACTCAAACACGCAGCAGTTGGAGCAACTTTTCTCTTAAATAGTCCCTATAGCGCCGATACAGTGTGGGGAGAATTCCCTATCGAAATTCAAGAGCAAATAGTACGACGCAATCTTAAAGTTTACGTAATAGACGCAGGGAAAGTAGCTCAAGAAAGTGGGATGGGAAGAAGGATAAACACCGTGATGCAGGTTTGTTTCTTTGCCCTAGCAGGAGTACTACCCAAAGAAGAAGCGATCGCCGCGATTAAAAAAGCGATCCAAAAAACCTACGGGAAAAAAGGTCAAAGCATCGTAAAAATGAACCTAGACGCCGTAGATCAAACCTTAGACAACCTTTTTGAAGTAACCATAGGTGTCCCGGATTCTACTAAACGCAGACTTCCTGCAGTTCCCCCTGAAGCACCAGAATTCGTCAGAGAAGTAGAAGGAAAAATACTAATTGGGGAAGGAGATGATTTACCAGTAAGTGCGCTTCCCTGTGATGGAACTTACCCCACGGGTACAACCCAATGGGAAAAACGCAATATCTCCGATATTATCCCGGTTTGGGACCCTGATATCTGTGTACAGTGTGGTAAATGTATCTTAGTTTGTCCTCATGCAGTGATTCGGGGTAAAGTTTATGAACCTAGTAACCTAGAAAACGCTCCGGAAACCTTTAAAGCGACAGCAGCTAAAGATAAACATTGGTCAGGACAACAATTTACCATTCAAGTAGCTCCCGAAGACTGTACAGGTTGTGGAGTTTGCGTAGATGTATGTCCTGCGAAAAATAAATCACAACCATCCCTTCGCGCGATTAATATGGAAGCGCAGTTACCCATACGGGAAACAGAAAAAGCCAATTGGGAATTCTTCCTAAACTTACCCAATCCCGATCGCCGTCTCCTCAATTCCGAAAAAGTCAGAGAACAACAACTACAAGAGGCATTATTTGAATTTTCAGGAGCTTGCGCAGGTTGTGGCGAGACACCTTACGTAAAATTACTGAGTCAATTATTTGGCGATCGCTCTTTAATTGCCAACGCTACGGGTTGTTCTTCCATCTACGGTGGTAACCTTCCTACCACTCCTTGGACACAAAACGCCGAGGGAAGGGGTCCTACTTGGTCAAATAGTTTGTTTGAAGATAACGCCGAATTTGGTTTAGGCTTCCGTGTTTCTATAGATAAACAAAAAGAATTCGCAACAGAACTCCTGCAAAAACTAGCAGGAGCAATCGGTGATAACCTAGTAACCGAGATTCTGGCTAACCCCCAAAAAACCGAAGCAGATATCTGGGAACAACGAGACAAAGTAGCAGCACTTAAAGCTACATTAAACACCATCAACTCTCCCGAAGCTAAACAACTCCTAGCAGTAGCAGACTATCTAGTCAAAAAATCAGTCTGGATTGTGGGGGGAGACGGTTGGGCTTATGATATCGGTTATGGTGGCTTAGATCACGTTCTCGCGAGTAGTTATAACGTCAACGTCTTGGTTATGGATACCGAAGTTTACTCCAATACAGGGGGACAATCTTCTAAAGCCACACCACGAGCAGCTGTAGCCAAATTCGCCGCAGGTGGTAAACCCTCAGCCAAAAAAGACCTAGGCTTAATCGCCATGACCTACGGTAATATTTATGTAGCTAGTGTAGCTATGGGAGCAAGAGACGAACATACACTTAAAGCCTTCCTAGAAGCAGAAGCCTACGATGGACCATCCCTGATTATCGCTTATAGTCACTGTATCGCTCACGGTATCAATATGCAAACCGCGATGAATCATCAAAAAGCTTTAGTAGAAAGTGGACGCTGGTTACTCTATCGCTATCACCCCGATTTAGCAGCAACTGGACAAAATCCTCTCCATCTCGATATGCGATCGCCCAAAAAACCAGTGCAAGAATCTATGTATCAAGAAAACCGCTTCAAGATGCTAACTAAAACCAAACCAGAAGCAGCTAAACACCTCCTACAACAAGCACAAGCAGACGTCAATCACCGTTGGCAAATGTATCAATATCTGGCTGAACGTTCCTTGAACAATAACCAAGGAGAATAACATGGACTTAACAACTAATTATCTCGGTTTAGAATTGCGATCGCCTTTAGTTCCCGGTGCTTCTGCACCCTTAAGCGAGGATATCGACAACATCAAACGTATGGAAGACGCAGGGGCTGCCGCGGTAGTCTTACACAGTATCTTTGAAGAACAATTAGAACTAGAACAACACGAGCTACATCATAATCTCGTTTATGGTACAGATAGTTTTGCTGAAGCTTTAACCTACTTTCCCGAACCCGATATCTTCCACGTTGGCGCTGAAGTCTATCTAGACCACATTAGTAAAGCCAAAGCCATGGTAGATATCCCCATCATCGCTAGTCTCAATGGTTATAGTGTTGGTGGTTGGATTCATTACGCTCAACAAATTGAGCAAGCAGGAGCAGACGCTTTAGAATTAAATATCTATACCATTCCCACAGATCCTCACCAAACTTCTGCAGAAATAGAACAAAGTTACCTAGACATCCTCATAGCTGTCAAATCAGAGATTAAAATTCCTGTAGCCGTAAAATTAAGTCCTTTTTGGACTAATATGGCAAATATGGCTAAACGCTTTGACGAAGCAGGGGCAGACGGACTGGTACTTTTTAACCGTTTCTATCAACCAGATATTGACCTAGAAAACCTCGAAGTCTATCCCCACGTCTTACTCAGTACCCCCCAAGCTATGCGCTTACCTATGCGTTGGATTGCTATTCTCTATGGTCGCATCAAACCTGACTTAGCCGCCACTAGCGGTATTCAAAAAGGTCAAGACGCGATTAAAATGGTGATGGCGGGAGCAAAAATAACCCAACTCTGTTCCGCTTTATTACGTCACGGTATCGATCATATCCAATATATCGAAAAAGAAATGATTCACTGGATGGAGGAAAACGAGTACGAATCCATCAAGCAAATGCAAGGAAGTATGAGTCAAATCAACTGTCCTAATGAGAGTGCCTTTGAAAGGGTACAATATCTCAAGAGTGTCTCTATTCCCCAACCTTACGTGTAAATTAGTTTCTTCTTTCTATCCGTTAGGAGAATATTTAATTTCTTGACCATAAAGAGCGTTAACCTTAATTCTCTAATTAGGTACACGCTCTTTAGGAGTAAGGGGTCAGGTGTTCCCCATTCCCCCCGCTTCCTACGGGGATGGCGCAATTGATAAATGTTTTGTATATATTATCTGCTATTGATTTGAGCACAGGTATTGCTACTGAATTACCTAATTGTCTATACATTTGGGTTCGAGAAACAGGAAAAGTAAAGTTATCAGGAAAACCCATGAGAGATTTACATTCATTTTTTGATAATAATCTTAATCCTGTTTCTCCATCTCTAACAAATGTACCTGTTAGTCTTTGAATTTTGTGATAAGTAGAAACAAATGTTTTAACTTTTACTTTTGACTGGTTATCGACAATTTGAGGTCTCCCATCTGGTTTTTTAAATAAATATGTGTCTTGTAAATGCTTAGATATAGAATAACCTGTAAGATTACTTTCAATAAATCTATCTATAAATACATCATTTTCTTGACCAAGTGGAAACAAAAAATTAACTCTTTGGTGTAAATATTGACGATAAAACCCTACTAAATATATTCTTTCTCTAACTTGAGGTAAATCAAACAATGCAGCGTCTAAGATACTATATCTTACGTCATATCCCAGGAAATCTAATGTTTTAAGGATAGTTTGCCAAGTTTTTCCTTGATTATGAGTTACTAAACCAGGAACATTTTCTAGAAGAAAACAAAAAGGCTTTTTAGCAGCTAAAATATTGGCTATATTAGAGAAAAGATTCCCTTGGGTTAGATGTTGAAAACCCTCTCTTTTGCCGATTGTACTAAAAGGTTGACAAGGAAAACCAGCTAAAAGAATATCATGCTTTGGTACATCATTGACAGAGATACTGTGAATATCTCCAAAAGGTTTCTCGTGAAAATTGGCTTCATAAGTTATTTGAGCATATTTATCCCATTCCGAAGAGAAAACACACTCACTATTAAAGCGAGAAAAACCTAATCTCATTCCACCTATACCAGCAAAAAGGTCAATAAATCTAATTTTATCTGGGAAATCATATTGATTATGGGAACTGTAATCAGAGTTGAGTTGTTCGATTAACTCAGGAATATAGCTATTATTTTGATTCTTGAAAGATGTTATTGTATTCATATTACGTATTATCTAAAAATGCTGCCACTAGCGGTATTCAAAAAGGTCAAGACGCGATTAAAATAATGATGGCAGGAGCAAAAATAACCCAACTCTGTTCCGCTTTATTGCGTCACGGTATCGATCATATCCAATATATCGAAAAAGAAATGATTCACTCGATGGAGGAAAACGAGTACGAATCCATCAAGCAAATGCCAGGAAGTATGAGTCAAATCAACTGTCCTAATGAGAGTGCCTTTGAAAGGGTACAATATCTCAAGAATGTCTCTATTTCCCAACCTTATGTGTAAATAATCTGAAATAGATTGAGAGAAAGCCAGTAGGGTGCGTTCCTGGAAACTCCTGTGAATTGTACATGGCAACCTATTTGGGAACGCACCACCTCGATGATTAATTCGGTGGGTTACGCTGTCGCTAACCCATTCTACGATTTGATCTAGCCCAAAAGCGATCGCTTAATTATTCTGAGACGGTTGCTAACTTTTTCAGGGCTTTTTCCAGACGATTTTCGGCATCTGCGAATAATTCGGCTTTTTTCTCTAATATTTCTCCTGGATAATCTTCGAGAATTTTAGTAGATAAAGAAACACGCCTTTTAATCGTATCTAATTCCACAATTACTGCTTTAACGGTTTCTCCCACCTGGAATAAATTAAAGATAGATTCGATGTGTTGAGCGCTAATTTGCTTAATGTGTAATAAACCTGTGATATTATTTAGGTTAACAAAGACTCCATAGGATTCTATACGGGTAATTGTTCCCTCCACTAGATTTCTCTCCTCTAGTTTATCCATAGCCGCAGCTTGAGCCATTTGACGTTGAGAAAGGATTAACTTATTGCGATCGCTATCTACTTCTAGTAAGTTAGCATTGAGTTCTTGACCAACGAGAGATTCTAGGTTATCTTTGTATAAAAGGTGCGATCGGGGAATAAAGCCCCTTAAACCATCTACTTCCCCTGTGACACCACCTTTATTTACTCCCGTTACCAGCATTACTACTGTGCCAGCTGCTTCTTTAACTTCTCCTAAACGATGCCAAGCTTCCTGCATTGCTAACTGACGTAGAGAGAGAGTTACTTGACCATCGGCGTCTTGTTCACGGATAATTAAGAAGTCTCTTTCCGTTTCTAGGGGTAAAATTTCTTCTGAATCCGTCACTGTAGCTGCTGGTACTTCTTTAAGAGGTATAAAACCTGGAGATTTGCCCTGAATATCAACAAAAACACCATCAAGGCTATGTTGAATTACTTTACCCGATACTATTGTACCTTTACTAAACTGAAAATCGATACCTTCTAGCGCTTTAGCAAAATCATCTCTAGAAAAAGAAACATTTTGCTGACCAGAAGAGGTTGATTGTGAACTCATAATAAATAAAGTGATCTAATCTTTTAAATTTAACAAATTCTGGGCAATTGTTCACCACTAAGTAAATCGAGGATGCGTCTAGCCCCGATCGCGCTTTGGGTAGTCACTAAACCAATTTGACTATCACTACTAGCCACCACTTCGCCAATGATACTAGCTTCAGGATGAATAGATCGTAAGATTTGCAAAGCTGCTTGAGCATCTTCAGGAGGAATAAAAGCAATAAATCTACCTTCATTAGCGACATAGAGAGGATCTAAACCTAGGATAGCACAAGCCCCCTGAACTTGTTCTTGTACGGGTATATTTTGTTCTGAGATATTAATCTCTACACCTCGACTAGTAGCAATTTCATTGAGGGCGCTGGCTAATCCTCCTCTAGTTAAATCCCGCAGACAGTGAATAGTTACTCCTGCTGTTATTAATTCTAAGACTATTTGAGCTAAAGGTGCGCAATCACTAGTAATAGTGGTTTCAAAGGTTAAACCCTCTCTAAGGGCCATAATAGCAATACCATGACGCCCGATATCCCCACTTAATAACACCAAATCACCTACATTTACTGAACTTGGGGCGATCGTCTGTTGATGTTCAATGATCCCTATTCCCGCGGTATTAATAAAGATACCATCTCCTTTACCTCTATCTACTACCTTAGTATCTCCTGTGACTATAGTTACTCCCGCTTCGGTAGCTGCTGTTTGGATAGATTGAGCAATTCTCCAGAGAGTCTCCATCGGTAAACCCTCTTCGATAATTAAACCCAAACTCAGATAAAGAGGGCGCGCACCACTCATAGCTAAGTCATTAACTGTACCATTAACAGCGATTGTCCCGATATCACCTCCTGGAAAGAATAGAGGATGAATGACATAAGAATCAGTGGTAAAGGCAATTTTATTACCTGAGAGATTTAAAGCCACAGAGTCGTGTAATTCTTGTTGTCCAAAAGTAGGTGTAAAAATCTGATTGATTAATTGCTGCATCAGTTTACCCCCTCCACCATGGGCGAGGAGAATTTGGGGGTATTGTTGAATGGGAATAGGACAAGTTAGGTTAAAATCTTCTGCTGTCATGATTCTTGGTCAAAACCATATTTATTGCGGATGTGGCTATTAAAATATTGTCCTACCGAAGCTGTGGTTTTCATCTCTTTATAGATATTTTCGGGGATGTCGTGATATTTATAGACACTACCGTTGTTAAAGACTATTCTCAAGATTTGGCGATCGCTATCATAATCAAAAGACTCAATTGCTGCACTTTGAGATTTAAGTAAAGGGAAAGCGATCACATCACGGATACTAGAAGAGTTAGTCAACAACATCACCAAACGATCTATGCCAATCCCTAATCCTCCTGTTGGTGGCATTCCGTATTCTAAAGCTGTCAAGAAGTCTTCGTCGATGTCATTAGCTTCTAAATCTCCCGCGGCTTTTTTCGCTGCTTGGGCTGTTAATCTCTCTCTTTGATCAATAGGATCAGTTAATTCTGAGAAACTATTAGCTAACTCTCTCCCGACTATATATAACTCAAATCTTTCTACCAAACCTGGTTTACTGCGGTGTGGTTTAGCTAAAGGAGAGATTTCTAAGGGAAAATCTAGGACAAAGGTTGGTTGAATCAGGGTTTCTTCTACTTTTTGTTCAAATACTTGGTTAAGTAACTTACCTAGAGAATTACAATCTGTGGATGTTTCTACCCCAATCGCTTTTACTGCTGCTTTAGCTGTAGCTAAGTCAGAAAATTCTTCAAAATCTATACCCGTGGTTTTTTTAACCAATTCTGACATAGTTATTCTCGGCCAAGGTGGGCTTAAATTAATCACCTCATCTTGATAAGTAACTTTAGTTGTCCCAATTACTTCTGTAGCTACTGAACTAATTAAATCCTCTGTCAGAGACATCATGTCGTTATAGTCAGCGTAAGCTTGATAAACTTCTATAGAGGTAAACTCGGGATTATGACGAGTAGAAACCCCTTCGTTACGGAAGATTCGCCCTAGTTCAAAAACTCGCTCAAATCCTCCCACAATCAAGCGTTTTAGATGTAATTCTGTGGCGATGCGTAGATAGAGATTCATGTCTAGGGTATTGTGATAAGTGATAAAGGGGCGCGCCTCTGCTCCTCCTGCTTCGCTTTGTAACACAGGAGTTTCAATCTCTAAAAAGTCTCTAGTTTCTAAATAACGGCGAATAGCTGCGGTAATTTTTGCCCTTTGACGGAAGGTTTGTCTAACTTGGGGATTAACGATTAAATCAACATATCTCTGACGGTAACGTTTTTCGGTATCGGTTAAACCATGCCATTTATCTGGTAGGGGTAATAAAGATTTGGTTAAAATACTATAGGTTTGTACATAGATAGAGAGTTCCCCTTTTTCTGTACGTTTAATTGTGCCTGTTACTCCGAGTATGTCTCCTGTATCGGTTAGTTTTTTGAGATTGTCAAAAGCTTGGGGAGACTCAGACATACAATTGGTAATCCGACTTTTCTCTAAGTATAACTGTATTGTACCAGTTTCATCTTGCAGACTGAAAAAAGCCAATTTGCCAAACACACGACGAGCAATTATTCTCCCTGCTAGACTAACTTTTTCTGGATTTTCTGCACCTGGGGCTAAATCTATGTATTTTTCCTGCAACTCGGCGGTATGATGGGTTAATTGCCATTGATAAGCGTAAGGATTTAAGCCTAAATCTTGGAGTTGTTGTACTTTTTCCAGACGTGTGGCGCGTATTTCTTCTAGAGTAGAAGCACTCTGAGGTTTTGATTGATTAGATTCTGAAGACATCTACTTAGCGGGGATTATAACTCAAATCACCATTATACAATTTTTTCAAACACCACAGATAGATTGTTCGCGGGCATATTGATCGTTTCTTTCAGTCTGAGATGATGTTGTCTAGCAACGATGATTACTTCGTCTAAATCCCTAATTCCCCAAGCAGGATTCTGAGATTTTAACATCTCGTCAAAGGCAACGTTGCTTGAGGCTGTATGTTGACCATGTACGCGAAATGGACCATATAGGTACAGAATACCCTGGGCTGGTAAAATGCGCTCTGCACCCGCCATTAAGCCTAAACAAGCTGACCAGGGGGCTATATGAATCATATTGATATTGACTATAGCTTCAATGGGTGGAAATTCCACTGTTTCTATAGACCATAAGTTTGATTCTACGTTGATATCTAAAGGTAGCTGTAGGTTGTCGGTGGGACAATCTTCACGCCAAGCTGTAATACTTTGTCTTAACAGAGCATTTGCTTCTGAAGGTATCCACTGACGGGGGTAAACACGAGGGGCAAAAAATAAGGCGTGTTCCCCTGTACCGCTGGCTACTTCTAAAATAGTTCCTTCCCTTGGTAGTATTTTTAACAATACCTCTAATATCGGTTCTCGGTTTCTTTCTGTAGCAGGAGCATATTGTTTAGCGTCATTAGAATTCATAGTTAATTGGTTTTAGGATTTCAAGCTTTGGTTGCTCAGTTGAGAGATTAAGGTTAGTATAGAATAATTAGAAATACCTTTAAATAATCTAGAGGTATTTTTTTAATATCCTTAAAAACAAACTAGAGAGAAATTAATCTAGCAGATTAATTTAGGTTAAAAAGTGTGAACGGTAAGTATTATAGTTCTGATTGGCTACAAACAAGAAGTATTGGTATATTCGTTTCAGCAGGACTTCATCTAGTCCTCTTAGGGATTATTTTACCTAAACTCTCAGGAGAAGAACTACTACTCAGAGGTAAACTCAGATTTCGCAATATTCCCCTTATTTCCTTAACCTCAGAACAACAACAAAGACTACCCGAAACTTTACAACCTCCTAACCCAAGCGTCACCCCTCCCGAAGAAATAGAAACTATTCTTGATTCTACTCCCGTATTTACTAACAATCTTCCTCCCGCGGTTGAATCCACTACAGAAACTATCCCTATTCCCCCACCTTTAGATATACCACCACCCCCACCACCACCCCCTGTAGAGAGTTTAGTACCACCAACTGAACCAGTAGCGAGACTCTTACCCGTTACCCCTTCTCCTATTCCTAGAGAACTCATCGAGATTATTAACCCTCGGGAAGACTTCTTTAATAGTCCTAAAGTAACCGAGCCTATGATGATTATTCCTGAACCAGAAATCGCTACTCAACCAGAAGCAACACCTGTAGATAGAGAAAATGATTTAATCGCTTCAGTACAAGCTAAAGCAGAATCTCTTAAGTTTGATCCAAGTGACACTACCATCGGGGAAAGACAAGCTAACTATGAACGTTGGATTAGTTGGCAAACTGATAAGAACCCTCAAACAATTGATATACAGGGAGAATATCCCCTTGATGCTTGTATCAAAAAGATAGAGGGTGAGACTGTCTATGGTGTTCTAGTTAATCCTACAGGCGAAATTGTCAATTTACACCTGATTCAAAGTGCAGGATACTCTTTACTGAATACACAAGCAGTTCAACAAATAGAGTCTTATAACTTTTCTCCGAGTGTCGCTATTCAACCCTATTTAATTACTGTTAAATTTACTTATAATCCTGATTTGTGTCCTTCTTTAAGTGTTTCTCCTTCTTAAAATCTGCTCTGATACATTTATGCGGTATATTATGATTTATGAGGTGGATACTAAATTATGATAACTTTATCTTTAGCTAGTTATTTTCAAGCTTTATCTGACCCCTTGAGGTTAAGTATAATCGATTTACTCAAAGAAAGAGAATTATGTGTATGTGAGTTACAGGAGGTTTTAGATATCTCTCAATCTAAGCTATCTTTTCATCTTAAAATACTTAAAGAGGCTAATATACTGCAAAGTCGTCAACAAGGGAGATGGGTATATTACAGTATAAATAGCGAGGGATTTCAAATATTAGCAGCATATCTGGATCAATATAGTCAGTGTAAGATAGAATCAGCTCGTCTGTGTGAAGATTAAGTGATATGACTATTTTTCCCTTGTCTCCCTTGATTAGGATAACTTTAATTAGCTTATATTTTGCCCTGACTATACCCTTACCTTTTTTAAGTGATTTTACACAATCACCAGTGCCAACACCATTACTATGGCTAGGGATAATTTTAGGTGCGCACTCCTTGATTGCTGCTTTAAGTGAACGTGTGATTTTAGATGATGAGAAAATACAGGTTAGCTACCCTAGTTGGATTCCTAGCTTTTTCCGTAGGGGTTGGGTTTTATCTTGGTCGGAAATCAAGGATTTAAAGTTACGCACCACAGGACAAGGGGGATTAGTTTATTATTTTACTACTCACCAGGGAGAAAAAGCTTATTTACTCCCCATGAGGGTTGCAGGTTTTGCTAAGATGGTTGAGATAATTGCAGCTAAAACTGGTATTGATACCAGTGATATTCGTCCTCTATCTCAACCCTGGATGTATTTAATTTTATTGTTGTTAACTTTTTGCCTACTTTTGATAGATTTGTGGACATTGACATCCTCCCCATCCTGAAGAATGGGGATTCTTTAAAACAAGTTCAACATTTTCTCAGGTATTCTCTACGCTCACCATGTTTTCTCTGTTGATCAAGTAGTGTTTTTTTTTCGGCTTTGTTTCATTTGTTTAAGTGCGTACCAAATAGCCTTAATGTTGACACCGAAGCGCTCTGCTCTTTCTCGTAGTAAAGCATCAGGATGTTCTTGTACATCCCTTTTTAAAGCATTCCAATCTAGTTTGCGCGATCGCCTTGTTACTTTGACTGGGTTCAGATTTTCTCTTTTGCACCAATCCTGAACACACCATCGGCTGACTTGATATCGACGGGCTGCTTCTGCTTGTTTAGCCTCCATTTTTGACAAACTTCACTACACGATCACGTAAATCTACACTATATGTCATTAGCTTTTCTAGTTTTTTACGTTTTTTCTATTCTACTACTGTTTGTTTTTATTTGGAATGACTATAAAATTTAGTTAACCTGGATTGGTTAAAATCAGTATATCACAAGCATACCTATCAAAGCTTTTTATATTTGTACTCGTTAACGCACTTAAAGGAGTGTCTAGTAGAAAGTATGGTCAAGCTGGATTTGAAAAACCTTATGGTATAGCAGTACAAGCTAAGGTGTTTGACATTTTAAAATTATGAAACCCATTACTAATCTACCTTTTGCCTCTTACCTCTTGCCTCTTGCCTGCGCGTAGCGCTATAAAACTTGTTTGTGGTCACCGAGTTATTTTGCAGCTTCTATAGGAGGGGCACCTATAGATATCTTAAAGGAGTATATCAGAAATCAAGAGAAGCCCTGCTGAAGCAGGGGATATTATACCCATTCTTTTGATAAACCTTAGCTTTAGGTTAACGAGGTGGTTTGTTACGCCAAATATTGAACATGATTAGAAAACTACTGAGAAAATAACCAGAAGTCAACAAAGCGTTGAGATAAAGAAGACGAAAGCTGACTATATCAGTGGTTTGAGTTGAACCTAACCAGAGTAAAGCATAAGCTATTAACCAGGCGATCGCTAGTTTAACAGAAAGACGACTAACTTTTTGACTAGAAGTATCAGACTCATCCCGTAACAGAGTCCAGATAGCGGGGATTAATCCGACAATAGGGATAAGATAGATAAATAATTGAATTTGTTTGAGTTTTGCGTCTTTAAGGTCTAATTCTTCAGAGTGATTCATCTATATAAAAGTTTAAACTAGAAGATGTTTAACTCAATCTTAACTGATGAAAAATCAATCACCAATCTCAGAATCAAGATTAGATATATTTACAATGGTACGCATTGGATTATTTAATCTCGGTTTAGGTTTAATGTCGGTACTAACTTTAGCGGTACTTAATCGGGTTATGATTTCTGAGTTAGGGATACCTGCAACGGTTACCGCGGGGACTCTCGCTATTTCTCAAGTCATCGCTCCTGCTAGAATATGGTTTGGCAGGTTATCAGATATCAAGCCAATTTTTGGTTTATATCGCAGTAATTATGTGAGAATTGGCACTATTTTTGCAGGTTTAACCATCTTTACCGCGGTACAAATAGTTTGGCAATTGGGCAAAGTTGTTATAGAGAGTGGAGGGTGGTTATGGAGTGGAGACACGATTACTTTGACTATCCTACTTGGTTTAATTTTAGGTTGTTATGGTTTAGCAATTAGTTCGAGTTCCACCCCTTTTACTGCTATGTTAGTAGATATATCTTCAGAAAAGCAAAGGTCACAATTAGTGGCGATTGTTTGGTCAATGTTGATGGTAGGTATTGTGATTGGGGGGATTAGTGGCAGTATTTTACTCAAGGCTATAGAATTAGAATCTTCTTTAGAGGTTTTACGTAATCCCATTAACTTTATCTTTATTGTTGCCCCTATCGTCGTATTTTGTCTGGCTATAATTGCTACTTGGGGGGTAGAGAAGAGATATTCTCGTCTTTTACGTAGTGGAGTTCGTTCTTCAAGAGAAGATGATAGTATGGGTTTACAATCAGCTTTAAATATTCTCACTAGTAATCGACAAACAGGGATATTTTTCTTATTCTTGGTAGTAATTACTCTAGGATTATTTATGCAGGAAGCGGTTTTAGAACCTTATGGGGGGGATGTCTTTGCAATGTCCATTGCTCAAACAACTCTGTTAAACTCTTTTTGGGGGATTGGGATTTTAATTGGTTATAGCTTTACGGGTTTTTTGATTATTCCTCGTTTGGGTAAAGTTAATACAGCTAGACTAGGTTGTTTATTAGTAGCCATTTGTTTTGTCTTGATAATTTTAGCAGGTTTTACCCAAGCCGAACCTATCCTTAAATTTACTTTAGTAATCTTTGGTATCGCTACAGGGATAGCCACGGTGAGTAGCATTAGTTTAATGTTAGATTTAACTTTAGCAGAAAGTGCGGGAACTTTTATTGGTGCTTGGGGTTTAGCCCAATCTTTCGCTAGGGCGATCGCTACTTTCAGTGGTGGAGTAATATTAGATATTGGTCAACAATTGTTTGATACACCTTTATTAGCTTATGGTTTAGTATTTAGCACTCAAGGAATCTTAATGTTAATAGCGATCGTTATTCTCAAAAGAGTCAATATCGCCGAGTTTAAAGCTAATCAATCAGAAGCAGTTACCTTTGTGATGGAAGGGGATTTAGATGGCTAACAATCATCCTAGCAATCTCAGTAAAATGTTAACCCAAACGGTACAAAAAATCCAACAACGGGTTAACTTTACCTCTCAATTACTTAAAAAAGGGGCAAAAGTTCCCGAGTTATTAGTATATCTTCCTAATGAAACTAACCCTGAAGTTTATCCCTTATTGGGCGATCGCTACGTGATTGGGCGTAGTAGTCAATCCTGTGATATTCTGATTCCTAATGCGATCGTTAGTCAGACACATTTATCTTTACGAAGAGATTCTCGTAACCGTCGTACTTTTATAGTTAAAGACGAAGGATCGACTAATGGGACATTTCGGGGTAAAAAGAGACTCAAAGGTTTTTTACTGCATCATGGAGATGTCATAACCCTAGGTCCTGGAGAACTAGCTACAGCGGTAACGATTAAATTACGCTATCCTCGTCCTTGGTGGATGTTAATTTTACGTTATTGCCTCTACGGTGTCTCCCTCTTGCTATTTTTAGCTATACTGTGGTTAACTTGGCAATGGGTAGGTATAGATGTTTATCCTCTTCCCTCTAATACTAGTGGTCCGATTGTGGTTTATTCTGAGGATGGTCAACCACTTACCCCTTCTCGTCGAGAGACTCATAGAGAATTACCGAAATTATCTAGTTTTTCCCCTTATTTACCTAAAGCAGTCATCGCTTCAGAAGATAGTCGCTTTTATTGGCATTTAGGGGTAGATCCTTTGGGGATTGTCAGGGCGATATTTATTAATCTCGAACAACAAGGAATACGTCAAGGTGCAAGTACAATTACGCAACAATTAGCCCGCAGTCTTTTCCCTGAAGTAGGGAGAGAGAATACTGCGGGGCGTAAAATTAGAGAGATGGTGGTGGCTTTAAAGTTAGAAGCCGTTTATAGTAAAGATGATATTCTTAAAGCTTATCTCAATCGAGTCTTTTTAGGCTTGAATAATTTTGGTTTTGAAGATGCAGCCCGTTTATATTTTGATAAGTCAGCAGCTGATTTAGATATCGCTGAAGCTGCCACCTTAGTAGCTATTTTACCTGCACCCAATAGTTATAATCCTGTACAAGATTATGACACCGCAGTCTCTCTGCGCAATCGAGTCATTACGCGTATGGCTGATTTAGGTATGATTAGTCGAGAAGAAGCAGATAGGGCGAGGCGCTCGCGTATTGAAGTTAGCCCTAACGCTAGAGACGCTTTTAGTAATATTCTTGCTCCCTATTTTTATAGTTATATCATTAATGAGTTAAACAATATTTTAGGTACAGAAATAGCCAGAGAAGGTAATTTTATCGTTGAGACGAGGTTAAATTTAGCCTTACAAAGTAAAGCAGAAACAGCGATGTTAGCAACCCTAGATAATAGTAGCGATCGCTTTGGCTTTAGTCAGGGAGCATTAGTAACTCTAGATGGTAGCACAGGAGAGATACTAGCGATGATGGGGGGGAAAAACTATGGAGAAAGTCAATTTAATCGTGTCACCCGGGCCCAACGTCAACCAGGTTCAACCTTTAAACTGTTTGCCTTTGCTGCAGCTTTAGAAGAGGGAATGTCGCCAAGGAAGACTCACTCTTGTGATCCGATTATGTGGCAAGGACAACGCTACAAAGCTTGTGAACGTAGCGAGGGAGATATTAATATGTACACAGCCCTAGCCCAATCAGAAAACGCTGTAGCTATGCGCATCGCCCAAATAGTGGGTTTAGACTCCGTAGTAGCAATGGCGCGTAAATTAGGGATAAAATCACCTCTACAAGCTGTACCAGGTTTAGTATTAGGACAAAGTGAAGTCAATCTGTTGGAAATAACAGGAGCTTACGCGGCGATCGCCAATGATGGTGTTTGGCATCTTCCCCACGGAATCAAACGTATTCTCGACGGGAATGACTGTTCAGATGCTAGTAATCTGACAACTTGTCGAGAGATTTACAATTTTGCCCAAGAACCCAATACTAGTAAAGTAGCAGTTAGTAAAAACATCGCCCGTACCCTCACCAGTTTAATGCAATCTGTAGTAACAGAAGGTACAGGAAGAGCAGCTTATTTAGGTAGAGGTGAAGCGGGTAAAACTGGAACAACAGATAGCTACGTTGACCTCTGGTATATTGGTTACGTTAACCAACCCTCCTTAGTTACAGGTATTTGGTTTGGTAATGACGACAATAAACCCACCTGGGGAGGTAGCTATCAAGCAGCAGCCACCTGGGGAGAGTATATGAAACAATAATTTCAAAGTCAGGTATGCAAGCTTTTTGTTAAACTCACATCTTGCCGAATTTTGTTAATTCATGCTTAAGGAATCAACCCTCTACTGAAATAGAGGCTTACTATATTGAAGTAAACTCATTTCAGCATTAACAAGCATCAATTATGAGTAAAACACTTTTAGAACAGCTACGAGAGATGACAGTCGTGGTAGCAGATACAGGGGATTTGCAAGCTATTGAAAAATTTACCCCTAGAGACGCTACGACTAATCCCTCTTTGATTACAGCTGCAGCACAAATGCCTCAATATCAGGAAATCGTTGATGAGACTCTGCTGAAAGCGAAACAAGACGCCGGGAGTGATGCTAGTGATGCTCAAGTAGTTTCTCTAGCTTTCGATCGCTTAGCGGTATCTTTTGGTAAAAAAATCCTCGCAATAGTACCTCAACGAGTTTCTACAGAAGTGGATGCTCGCTTATCTTATGATACTGAAGCTACTATCGCCAAAGGAAAGGATTTAATCGCCCAATACGAAGCAGCGGGAATCTCTAGAGAAAGGATATTAATTAAAATCGCTTCTACTTGGGAGGGTATCGAAGCGGCTAAAGCCTTAGAAAAAGAAGGAATTCACTGTAACCTAACACTATTATTTGGTTTACATCAGGCGATCGCTTGTGCTGAAGCAGGTGTTACCCTAATTTCTCCTTTTGTGGGTAGAATTCTCGATTGGTACAAAAAAGAAACAGGTAAAGACTATACAGGTGCTGAAGATCCTGGTGTACAATCTGTCACCACCATCTATAATTATTATAAAAAGTTTGGTCACGAAACTGAAATTATGGGAGCTAGTTTCCGTAATATTGAGGAAATTTTCGAACTTGCAGGCTGTGATTTATTAACTATTTCACCAAAACTCTTAGCGGAATTAGACGCAACCGAAGGAGAATTAATCCGTAAACTCGATCCTGCTAAAGCTGCGACGATGGATATTGCCAAAATTACCATTGACAAAGCTACTTTTGCTAAAATGCACGCTGAAGACAAAATGGCTTCCGAAAAACTCTCTGAAGGGATTCAAGGTTTTACTAAAGCTTTAGAAACCTTAGAGAAACTTTTAGCAGATCGTTTAGCTTGTCTTGAAGCGGGTAGTAAAGTTGATGAAGCGGCTAGCACCCTTTTCCAATGCTACGATCTCGATGGTGATGGTTTTATTACTCGGGAAGAGTGGTTAGGTACTGATGCTGTTTTTGATGCTCTTGACGAGGATCACGATGGTAAAATCTCTCCCGCGGAAATGGGTAGTGGTTTAGGTTTACTGATCCAATTAGCTACCGCTGCTAAATAAACCAAATACTGATGTAACCATTTCACCCTCAAAACTTATATCCACTCATCAGGATGAGATAAAATAAGGACGCAATTAACCTCACACTTATTTTTGAGAAAATAAAGCGTGAGGCTTCTCCCCGTTAATCTAAATACCAATTATGCCCTTAATTAAAGTTCAAACCTCCATAACCCCACCTGAAACTAGTCAAGTCCAAGGGTTACTCAAAACCCTCTCTAGTCAATTAGCTAAACAACTAGGTAAACCCGAATCCTACGTGATGACAGCTTTTGAAGGAGGAATTCCTATGAGTTTTGCGGGTACTTTTGAACCAGTGTGCTATATTGAAATAAAAAGTATTGGCAATATGAGTCCAACTCAAACTAAAGCCATGAGTCAAGAATTTTGTCAACAAGTTAACCAAACACTCGATATCCCCAAAAATCGTATTTATATCGAATTTGCAGACGCTAAAGCCACTATGTGGGGTTGGAATGGTTCAACTTTTGGTTAGAGAGATTCCCTCTCGATCGTCTCTAATAATTGCTTTAATTGCAGACTAACCGAGTCATGGGTATATTCGTCATCGGGATGTGCTTCTTGTCCTGGCATCTGAAAATATGGTCTTTCTCCCGTTAGTTTACCCCATTGAAAATCAACTTGTTTGACTAACTCATAGAGTAATTCTTGATTAGTATTAATTTTTTGGATAATTTGGGCTAAAGCGTTTAAGGGTGAATCAATATTCTGACTGAGAATCTTTTGTTCGGCTTTAACCCATTTTTGTAAAACCATTTGTAATGCTCCAGTACTATCATGCAGATAATTAGCAATATAATTATTAATCTCGATTTCAACTTGTACTAATTTAGGTACAGGAGACTCACCCTTGAGAAAACCTCCTCCTTCCATCGCGATTAAATCAGCTACTGAAAATTTTCTTCCTTTGAGAACATCTCGTTTAATTTGTTGTTCAAGATCTCGATCTTGATCTTTATCTGGTTGTGGGGACATATTGATATTTCCTGACCTAAAAGAACACAGATTCTGAACCAATCTAATCACAAAATCTTACTTAAGTCTAAGACAAATTCAGGTAAGACATCTTCTCCCGATAGCGGGGGAGTGTCAATGACTTCTGAAGTGGCTAATCTTTGTCTAGAGTTAGTGCTAAAATAGTAGTAAATAATAAAGGCTCTTTTGGGCTTCCCTAAATATATCTAAAGTAAAAGCCATGTTGCAAGACGCTCAATCAATCCGTTATTATCAGAAACTCACTGATACTCTAGTAGATTTTCGCCATAGGGGTTATCGTTTTGACGAATTAAAAATGTACTCTGAAGGTTATCTAGCCGCTCTCAGATACACTAATGTTTTAGAAAGTCATCTGATTAACCGACTAGAAGCAGAAATTTTCCGTTTTTTACAAGATCCTTCTAATTTTGAGTTACCTCTACCTCAACCTGAAATAGAGTATTAGAAAAATCTCGGGCATCACTTAGCCCGAGTCCATTAGGCTACGGGATTGGCCGGATTCGAACCGGCGACCTAGCGCTTCAGATTCGTGTGAGTTTCCCCACTCTCTGGACTATCTCTTCACCCTAGATGAGATCTTTAGGTGGTGGCCGTTTAGTCTCTGCACCTTCTCTAAACTAATAGAGTTTGGCTCAAGATTACCATGTCTAATACCAATAGATTTAGGCTTCCTTGAATTTGACCACATTCACTGATGAGGTTTCCCTACATCGTGCCCGATTGTTCAGGAGGCGCTCGCTCTATCCAACTGAGCTACAACCCCAACCTTAACCATTCTAACAGTTAACTAACAGAAATGACTTGAGTTAACCTAGCGATATTCTCAAGTTCTCCAAAAAGTAATAACTTATCTTTGGCTTTAATTTGATTATCACCATCAGGAAAACGAATATATCTACCTGATCGTCGAATAGCTTGTATAGAGATACTAAACTCCTGATCAATCTTTAATTCTGCTAGGGTTTTACCCACAACAGGGCTATCTTCAGGGACAAATACTAATAGGGAAGAGTCACTATCTTGGGGAAGTATTTTAACTTCTCCTTGGGCTAATTGCCTAAAAGCGACTAATTCATCATGATCACCAACGATTAATAAATTATCTCCCTGATTAAGTATAATGTCAGGACTAGGATAGTCAATCTTCTCTTGATTAGAGCGAATAATCCCTATTAACGTTGCTCCCGTGAGACGACGTAGACTAGCTGTTTCTAGAGTTTTACCTATTAAGGGTGAATGATCAGGTAAAGGATACCACTTGCTACTCATAGTTCTAGTAGCTGCTTGCAATTCTTGGGTAATTTCTTCTTCAGAGCGATCGCCTCTAAGGGTAGCATAACGAGATTGACGAATCCGTTGGATATTTTGTTGAACACCAGTTGCGGGAAATCCTAACCCTGTAAATAAATGAGTAGAAAGTTCTAAACTCGCTTCAAACTCTGGTTGGACTACTTCTTTAGCGCCCATTTGGTAGAGTAACTCAATATCGTCCTCATTGTTAGCGCGCACTACTAAGTCAAGTTCGGGATTAAATGCTAAAGCACGCTTTAAACATAGACGAGTACTTAGAGGATCAGGTAGAGCGATCGCCATCCCCTTAGCTGCACTGATTTGGGCTTTTTCTAGAACAGCTTCACTAGCTGCGTTACCATAGATATAGGGTATTTGCGCTTCCCGTAGTTGTTGAATCCGTTGTTCTGACTCATCGATAACCAAAACGGGATAATCGCGCTCCTGAAATAATTTAACGATATTACTACCTACACGTCCATAACCACAGACGATAATATGATTTTGATAGGGTAAATCTTCGGCAACTTCTAGGGGTACATCTGCTTTAGCTAGTAAATCACTGATACCTGGTATAGATTTTGCTCCCGCAAAGATAATCGGAATAGCTCGTAAGATAAAAGGAGTCAAAGCTAGAGTGACTGCTGTTGCACCTAGGAGCAATAAATAGAGATTATCAGAGATTAACTGATATTTTTTGCCTTCTCCAGCTAAAACAAAGGAAAACTCACCAATTTGGGCTAACCCTAAGCCTGCGATAATCGCCGTTTTGAGGGGGTAGCGAAATAATAAAACAATCGGCGTAATAATTATAGTCTTGGCTACTAAAACAAATGCGACTAACCCGAGAATCACAGGTAAATTCTCCCATAAGAAAATGGGGTTAATCAATATACCGATGGAGATAAAAAACGCCGCTACACAAATATCTCGTAAAGGCTCAACATAAGCAAGGGTTTGATCTGAATACTCTACCTCAGAAATCATTAATCCCGCGACAAATGCTCCCATTTCGGTAGATAATCCCAAAAATCCTGTAAACACAGCGATTCCTAGACAGATAGCTACTACTCCTAAGAGAAATAGTTCTTTACTCTCGGTTTTAGCTAATAAACGTAAAATACGGGGAATAATCCATTTACCAATAGCTACCGCAGCTAGAGAAAATAACAAGATTTTGACTAAGGCGATACCTATAGCTATACCTATTTCTTCAACTGGTTTATTGAGAGCAGGCATTACTGCTAACATTAAACCCAAGGCTAAATCTTGGACAATGAGTATCCCCAACATTACTTGTCCATGAAGAGTTCCTACTTCGTTACGTTCAATGAGAATTTTAAGTACTACTGCTGTTGATGAGAGAGTAATTAATTCTCCTAAGAGGATACCTTCGGGGATGGTAGTGACTAAACCTACGGTTAAACTTAAAATCAATGTAATTACAATCGTAAGGATGATTTGTAATCCTCCACCTCCGAGGGCGATGTTTTTCACTTTTTGTAATTCACCCAAAGAAAACTCTACACCTAGGGTAAATAGTAAAAAGGTAACCCCTAATTCCGCTACTATTTCTACTTGATCATATTCGTGGATTAATCCTAAACCAAATGGACCAATGATTAATCCTGCGATCAGATAACCAAGTAATACAGGTTGTCCTAATAGGGATGCCAGTACTCCAGCGATCGCCGCTGCTGCAAAAATTGCTATTAAATCTAACATAAGTCTAGAGTAAGGTTGTCTGGATTATTCTAACATCAAAACCTCAATCGGAATTCCTTGGCTAATTGTAGTAATGTTCCCTGTCACTATGGAGTAGCAGTTTATTTATTTCTTTTCTGACATACAATAAGCTAATATCTAGAACGACGTTGAGTCTTACTTCTAGTTAAAGATTGACTGACTTGTTTAAAGATATCTCTGCGCAGATAAGGGTAATCACCAATCCAGAGATTGTGTTGGGGAATATAGATATCAGTAGTTTTATCAATAATAGCTAGATTGGGTTGTTTAGAGAGTACCAGACATTCGGCGATTTGACCTGGTTTGATGACTTTGTGTATGCGCTTAAGCGGTGCTTGGGTTTGAGCAAAAAATCCTGTTTCATCTTCTATTTCTAGATTGATTCTTTTTTCTTTATTCTCAATGATGACTAATTCTCCCCTTTGGTTAACGCTTTGCTCTTCTCTAATCAGTTCTTCGGTAATATAAACATCTACGATTCTAGCTCGCAGAAAACCACTGTAGGGATAGCGACGATAGCTTTGATTGCGCATACTCGCTAAATATACAGGTCCCCAGAGCCAGTATAACCCTGCAATGATTCTTAAGACTAGACTAATACCATCGGCTGCATGACCAAATAATTTAAATACCAACCAAATGGTTACTACCCCAACCAGAGAAATTAGTAACTGTTTGAGTATTTTTTGCCATTGACCAGAATAATAGAGGTATTGAGGACCTGTGGCAATTAAAGGGATAATCTCTTCAAAAGTCGCGCGAGTCAGGGGAATTAACATCTCAATTAGAGGATTTTTTCTAAACCGTAGATGAGTGATTTGAGTTCGGTAACTTTACGAATCGCTAAGATTACACCAGGCATATAACAAGAGCGATCGCTAGTATCGTGACGTAGGGTGTAAATTTGACCTGGTGAGCCAAAGATCACCTCTTGGTGAGCGATTAAACCTGGTAATCTGATACTGTGAATAGGTATGTCTTTAAATTTTCCTCCTCTAGCACCAGTGAGAGTTTCTGTTTCTTGAACTAGGGGTGAATTATATTCTTTATCTATTCCTGTCAGCATTTCCGCGGTTTTAATCGCTGTGCCACTAGGTGCGTCTGCTTTTTGATTATGATGCAGTTCGATGATTTCTACATGGTCAAAGTATTGGGCTGCTTGTAAGGCGGCCTGTTGTAATAATACCATACCAATGGAAAAATTGGGGATAATTAACGCTCCTGTGCTAGCTTTATCGGCAAATTCGGCTAAATCTTCGATTTGTGCTGCACTTAATCCTGTTGTACCTACTACGGGACGTACTCCATAGGCGATCGCACAACGGACATTCTCATAAATACTATCGGGATGGGTAAAATCTACCATTACTCCCTGAATTGTTGATTGTGTGGCTAAAACCAACACGCTTTGTAAATCGTTGAGTATGGGTACTTCAATCGCTCCACAACCTGCTACTTCTCCCGCGTCTTGACCTAAAAGTCCAGGATGACGATCTACCGCTCCTACAATCATCATATCTTCGCACTTAGAGACGGCTTTGATTACTTCTCGTCCCATTTTACCTGCGGCACCGTTGATTACTACCGGTATTTTTTGGTTATTGTCCATTTAGTTATGTTAGTCTATTAATAACATCTATTAGCTTAGCTTATGACAACAGCCCTAGATGAGTTAAGAAATAAGTGGTCAGAGCGCTTATTTAGTGACTATCCTAGTTTCCCTATTAACAAACGTCAAAGCATCATTAATTGGTTGTTAGGAGATTCCCCCAATAGATTTAATCAATTAGATTCCCAAGCCAGGGCGATCGCTACTCAAGGTTTAGAATTCCGCTACAATATTTTACGCAAAAGATATTTAAATATTACCTCTAATGTAGCTTATAACAGATTAATGACTCGTTTAAGTTCTGTGCCTATTGTCAATCAAAGAATTAGGGTTTGGATAGATACAAGTCGTGATCGCGCAGCTACCGTCATCGATATTATTCAAGAAATAATCATGGAGATGTTAAAAAGTGATAAATATCTCGAAAAACAACTCTATTGGATTAGCGAATGTACCCTAGATGAGAATCTACGTAATAGTTTATTATTAGCTACTATAGAAGAATATTGTTTACGTCCTATTGCTAATGAACCTTTAATTGCTCGTCGTTTTATTAATTTCCTTAAACGTGAAGCTAGATCAGGTATCACTAACATTTCTACTCAAGAATTAATTGTTGTGGTTTCTGAAGAGACTAAAACTGAGGATAATTCTGTTAGACATTTAAGCGATAATTTTAGTCAAGAAATTTATCAAGAACAAACACAATGGGAAGAAATTAAAGTTCTTCGAGTCTTAGTAACACAAGAATTAAGTACTTATTTACAAGAAAAAATAGGCTCAATAGCTGTGGATTGGTTAACTCTCTATCTTCAGGGTTTATCTCCCGAAATGATGGCTAAATCCTTAACTTTATCTCCTAAAAAAACTTCGGAATTACGTGAAAAAGTTATCTATCATGCTCATAATTTTGTGATCAAAAATAAACCAGAATTAGTGGAAGAATGGTTAGAAGTTTCTTTACAAGAGCATAATTTAGGGTTAAATAAAAGACAATGGGAAACTTTTTATGAACAAAAACTTAACCAAGAACAACGCTTAGTAATTGATAAACTTAAAATAGGTTTAACTAGAGAAAATGTAGCCAAGGAGCTTAATTTATCTGAAAGTAAGCTCCTCAAAAAATGGCGGGAGATTTACTTAATTGCTCAAGAAATTCGTAATTCTCCTAAACAGAAACAAAAATTAGGTTAACATCTAACTGCGGCTTTCCTGAGAGATTGTACCGTTTCTCTAACGTAATCTGCTGCTTGCTCTATATCCGTTTGGGTGTTAAAACGTCCAATCCCAAATCTCAGGGAAGCATAAGCTAGAGAGTCACTACGTCCTAAAGCTTTAAGTACGTATGAAGGAGCAACAGATTGAGAGGAACAAGCTGATCCCGAAGAGAGAGCTACCCTTGATTGTAATCCTAGTAACAACGCTGCACCATCTACACCCTCTATACTAATATTCAGGTTACCTGGTAATCTTTGACTAGGATGACCATTGAGATGAATACCCCCTAAACAAGAGAGTTTTTGCCATAATTGCTCTCTTAAGTCTAATAATCTGGTTGTTTCTGTTTCTTGCTCTTGTTGTGCGATTGCTACTGCTTTAGCAAAACCCACGATTTGGGGAGGGTAGAGAGTTCCCGATCGCATTCCTCTTTCTTGTCCTCCTCCCTGGATTTGGGAAGCAATATTCACTCTAGGATTACGACGACGCACATAGAGAGCACCTGTTCCTTTTGGTCCATAGATTTTATGTGCTGTTAAAGACATCAAGTCTATATTCATAGCTTCTACGTCTAGGGGAATTTTGCCAATAGCTTGAGCTGCGTCTGTATGAAATAATACTTTATGTTTTCTGCATATACTACCGATGGCAGCTAAAGGCATTAATACGCCTATTTCGTTATTAGCCGCCATTACCGATACCATAATTGTTTCAGGTTTAATCGCTGCTTCTAACTCGGCTAAATCAATTAAACCATCTTGTCCTACTTTGAGATAGGTAACGCTAAAACCGAGAGTCTCTAGATAACGACAGGGATCTAAAATCGCTTTATGTTCTGTTTCTATAGTGATTAGATGACGTCCCTGTTGATAGTAAGCTTCTGCTACTCCCTTAATAGCTAGATTATTAGCTTCTGTCGCTCCACTAGTAAAGATAATTTCTGTAGCTGTGGCGTTAATAGCTTGAGCGATCGTATTTCTTGCTTCTGTTACTGCTGCTTCTGCTGTCCAACCATAAGCATGAGCAACGCTAGCGGGGTTGCCAAAATGTTCTGTAAAATAGGGTAACATCGCCTCTAGTACCCTTTTATCTACGGGTGTAGTAGCATGACAATCTAAATAAATTGGTCGAAAGGACATTACTTGAGTCTAAATAGCTTAATCATCACTATAGTAACCAATTATTGGTTGCTATAGATAAAATGTTTGGGTTGATTTAACAACCCAATTAATCTTACCTAATTAAGGGCATTTTGGGAGAGTTGTTAGTATTTTGACTAGGAATATATTTAACGATATCAGTTAAGCCTTGCAATTGGTTAATTGCTTCTGCACCTTCTAACTTCATTAATTCTCGTTCATCTCGCATCTCTGTCCAGGTTATACCATAGTCAGAGACTAAAAAGCGAATCAGATGACCAGCTTCTAGACTCACCATAAAGGAAGCGCTATTCATTTGATCACCACAGGTATAACAGGAAGCTAAATAACCTCTGTTTTCCAATACAATCGCCAAAGCTTGAAGATTCATCACCAAGTCTTTGACGAAGTCTCGGTGTTGTTGTGCCAAACGTTTAAACATAGTGTACCTCCAAACAACACACCACAACTTTAATCACATTCTATCTATTTTAATACTATTTTAAGCTTTTGAGATTAATTGTATCAAATTGTCTAAATTAACAGAATTGTCTAGGTATCTACTGTTAATCTAGAATTGTCGGCAATAGACAGGAGTTCCCAGTGCTCGATCGCCAATCCTTTTCCAACTGCACCAGTCAAAATTTTGAGAAGGTAGCAATACAGAGATTTCGTACTTTAGCTATGTGTATTCCCCAAGACTGTCGGGTATTTCGAGAACCTTGGGGATGTTCTACGGTTGTTTGTCTAGATTTTCAAGCTTGTCCGAGTGAATTAGCAGAAACCAAGAATGAGGGTAATCTAATCTTAGCTGCTGCTAAACATTTAGGTCTAGCTAACTCAATAACTTTTAAAATTGGTAATCAAGTTATAGGTTGGACATAATCTTTAGTCGGGGTTTGTTTGATTTTGTTGCTGATTAGCTAATTCTTGTTGAACAGTAGCAAGAAGTAACTTAAGGTTTTCATCATCGGGATAGATGCTAATTAGTTTTTCGAGAGGGGCGATCGTCCCCTCTAAATCATTTAACTGGATACGAATATCAACTAATCCTTGTAAAGCAGAAGTATTATCAGGTTCACGTTCTAACACGATTAAATAACCTTCTTCTTGAGACTTAAGATGTTCACTAAGTGTTTGAGTTTGCTCAGGTACAGGTGAATTTTCGACAGGATTAGTCAACAATCTAACGATAAATAAAACACTAGAGGAAACAAAAGCTACACCAAATACTAATACCAAAATTTTTTTTAAAGAGCTTTTAGATTCAGTTTTTTTAGGCATAATTTATTCAAGCCAAGCCGGATGAGCAAAAAGAGAAGCAATTACCCTAACACCACGAATCTGATTTAAAAGAGGAAGATGACCAACCGGAGCGCTTAAATCCCAAGTAAAAGCATTAGGATAACGAGTCCATTCGTTGCCATTTTTCCAACCTATTTTAGGCCAAAGCTTATCAAAATCCTTACCCACCCCCAACCAAATTTTTCTCTGTACAGCAAAACCAAACTTACCCTCAGAAAACAAGTACCAGAGTTGATTAAGGGTTTGTAAATCGCTGCTAGGAAACTGTTGCACCTCGGTAAAATATACCCATTTGCGAGCAATAGCAGCATCACCAGCTAATTCACACATTTTAACCCGAGTCAGAGTATCAGCCTCTTGCCAATTTTGGGCTAGTAGTAGTTGTGCGAGGGGTTGATAATCGATATTGCGCTCTGAAGTTAGGGGTATAAATCCTTGGGGAAAATAGGTATCTAGTAATTGTTGAGCTTCCGAGGTTTGAAGTTGGTGTAAAACTTGGTAAATTTTGGCAGTAACTAGATTAGGAACAAGAGGCTGATTAGTTTGTAAAAATTCTGTTAGGATAGCTAATCCTCCAGAACTATCCTTAACCAGTTCGGGGATCAACTCTAGTTGTTTTTTCGGCGATGCGGTTAAAAAAGACAAAGTTTCTGTATCGCTCATGAATGATAAATTAACAGGCTAAAATACGTTTAATAATGTCGGTGGTAGAGGTAGGGATTTCTACTTCTATTAATTCAATTTTACCCCCATAGGATTGCACTAGAGGAGCTTCTGGTAAAGTAACTAAACTGTAGTCTCCTCCTTTAGCGTAAATTTCTGGTTTGAGGGTAGCAATTACCTGATTGGCTGTGCTTTCAGCAAAAATAACTACTCCATCCACAGGAATTAAAGCGGTCAGAAGTTCTGCGCGTTGTTCCTCGGGAATAATCGGGCGTTTAGGTAAGCCTGGGGTAGCAGGTTTGAGTTTAGCTACAGATTCATCGCTATTAAGTCCAATAACGAGAGTTTGACCCAGAGATTTAGCTTGTTGGAGATAGCGAATATGACCTACGTGTAATAAGTCAAAACAGCCATTAGTGAACACCAGAGGACGCCATTGTTCAGGATTAAGAGCGATCGCCCTTGTCAGGGTTTCGAGAGAATAAATCTTAGTATTCTTGCACACAGCCAAATAAGGCAATAATATTTTACTAGTCTATTAAATTTTAAATGATTATGTACGACAAATTAACCCCACCTACTGAAGGTTCTCAAATAGTTTTTGAGAATGGTTTACCCATTGTCCCCAATGATCCGATTATTCCGTTTATTCGTGGAGATGGTACAGGAGTAGATATTTGGCCGGCTACAGAAAGAGTGATTGACGCTGCGGTGAAAGCAGCTTACGGGGATGAACGGAAAATTAACTGGTTTAAAATTTATGCAGGGGATGAAGCTTGCGAGATTTACGGAACGTACCAATATTTACCTGAAGACACCCTCAAAGCGATTAAAGAGTATGGTATAGCGATTAAAGGACCTCTAACTACTCCAGTAGGTGGTGGTATTAGGTCATTAAATGTAGCTTTACGTCAGATTTTTGACCTGTATGCTTGTATTCGTCCTTGTTGTTACTATACTGGTACACCTTCTCCCCATAAATATCCCGAAAAACTCGACGTGATTATCTATCGAGAAAATACCGAAGATATTTACTTAGGGATTGAGTGGGCCGAGGGAACAGAAATCGCCGCCAAATTGATTAAAATACTCAATGAAGAGTTAATCCCCGCTACACCAGAACACGGTAAAAAACAGATTCGTCTTGATTCGGGAATTGGTATTAAACCTGTGAGTAAAACTGGCTCTCAACGCTTAATCCGTCGGGCGATCGAGCGCGCTTTATTGTTACCCAAATCTAAACAAATGGTTACCCTAGTACACAAAGGTAATATAATGAAGTACACAGAGGGTGCTTTCCGAGATTGGGGTTATGAATTAGCCCAAACTGAATTCAGGGATGTTTGCGTTACCGAGAGGGAATCCTGGATATTATCTAATCAAGAAAAAAATCCCGATTTAAGCGTTGAAGACAACGCACGTCAAATTGAACCAGGTTATGATGCTCTTACCGATGAGAAAAAAGCACAAGCTTGTCAAGAAGTAACCAAGGTTTTAGAGAGTATTTGGTCAACCCATGGTGATGGTCAATGGAAGGATAAAGTAATGGTCAACGATCGCATCGCTGATAGTATCTTCCAACAAATTCAAACTCGTCCTAACGAATATTCTATCCTAGCTACCATGAACCTTAACGGTGACTATCTCTCTGATGCTGCTGCTGCTTTAGTTGGTGGTTTAGGTATGGGTCCTGGTGCGAATATTGGCGATAATTGCGCAATTTTTGAGGCTACCCACGGTACTGCTCCTAAACACGCGGGCTTGGATAGAATTAATCCTGGTTCGGTGATTTTATCAGGAGTGATGATGTTAGAGTTCTTGGGTTGGATTGAAGCTGCAGAATTAATTAAAAAGGGTATTGGTGCAGCGATTTCTAACCGACAGGTTACCTATGACTTAGCTCGTATGATGGAACCTCCTGTGGAGAAACCTTTAAAATGTTCTGAATTCGCCGAAGGGATTATCAGTTATTTCTAGGGCTTCCAAAGCTTTAGGTGGAACGGTGGAACGGAATTCCTTTCTTCCTTTCTTCCTTTCTTCCTTTCTTCT
>RECR01000104.1 GCA_007693955.1 Gloeocapsa sp. DLM2.Bin57 | reverse complement strand
GCTGAAACAGAAAAACAAAAAAATGAGCGCCTCGCAGCTAAACTCAGAGAATTAGGTATCAATCCCGAGGAATTATGACATCATTAACCAAACCTGAGATAATTTTTCCAACTGGTGAATTTTGGAGCGACGAACCCCCCTTGGAAAGTAACTTACATCTACGCCAAATACTATTATTAATCGAATGTCTAGAATGGTTATGGCAAGAGAGAGAAGATTATTTTGCCACAGGAAACCTAACCATATATTATAGTCCCCAACAGCAAAAATCCACAGACTTTCGCGGACCTGATTTTTTTGTAGTGTTAGGCACAACCAGAAATCAAGAGCGCAAAAGTTGGGTAGTCTGGCAAGAAGGAGGCAAATATCCTAACTTAATCATTGAAATACTCTCTGATAGTACCGCTAAAGTAGATAGAGAAGAGAAAAAACAAATCTATCAAGATATCTTCAGAACACCAGAATACTATTGGTTTGACCCAGAAAGCTTAGAATTAGCCGGATTTAGGTTAGAAGGAGGAATCTATCAACAATTAGTCACCAACGAATCAGGATGGTTATGGAGTGAACAACTAGGCTTATATCTAGGGTTATACCAAAAACAGTTACGTTATTATAGTCCCACAGGAGAGTTAATCTCTACTCCTCAAGAAGAAGCGATTAGGGAAAAGGAAAAAAATGAGCGCCTCGCAGCTAAACTTAGAGAATTAGGTATCAATCCCGAGGAAATATAATAAAATCCTCGGGTAATAATAAATTATTGCCAACCCGCGCGATCCATTAATAAAACCGCTTGAGGTATTAAATCTCCAACTAACTGTAAATTGGCTAGATCAGATTTAAATTCACCAAAACTTGCTACTATCGGACTGAGAGGAACTCCTTCTACTACAGGATATTCATTATTACCCTCAGCTAACATTGATTGGGCAGAATCACTACTCAAATATTCTAAAAACAGAATTGCACCTTCAGGATTGGGCGCAGTTTTGATTAAACCACCACCACTAATATTAACATGAGTACCCCGATCGCCTTGATTAGGGAAAAATACCCCTACTGCTTCAAAAACTTGGCGTTTAGCCGCTTCATCACTAACACCCAAATTACCTACATAGTAACTATTAGTCATCGCAGCATCAGCTATACCCGCCGCTACCGCTTCTATTTGGGCGGTATCATTGCCTTGGGGTGGACGAGCCATATTAGCTACTATACCCTGACACCATTCTAAGGTTTTTTCTTCTCCATGTACAGCAATTAGAGAAGCTACCAAAGACTGATTATAAGTATTATCAGAAGTACGAACAGCTAACCTACCTCGCCATTGAGAATTAGCTAAATCCTCATAAGTAGATAATTCACTTGGATTAACTGTTTGTTTGTTATAGACAATCACCCTTGCTCGTTTACTAAAACCAAACCAATGTCCGTCGGGATTTCTTAAATTAGCAGGAATTCTTTCTGTTAAAATTGTCGATGATACAGGAGCAAAAAGACCATCTTGATCCGCTCTGGTTAAACGCGCTACATCAACTGTCAATAATATATCTGCAGGACTATTCGCTCCCTCGCTTTTGATTCTTTCGATTAATTCATCTCCACCTGCTTCAATCAGATTAACTCTGATACCTGTTTCTTGGGTAAAGTTTTCATATAGTGCATTATCAGTATTGTAATGACGGGAAGAATATAAATTAATCTCTTGAGTTTGGGCTAAAACTCTCTCTCTACGACCAAATTGACCGAAAGTAACCGCAGCTGTGGCTGCAGCTGTACCTAAAAATACACGACGTGATATTTGTTTCATGCTTCCTATTATCAATAATCAAAGACTATATCATAGCTTTACTGCTAATAAATGTCAATAAAAAATCGATTTGAGGGTTGCTCCCAATAGATATTGCCTTAATAAATGTTATTTCTAATACTTTTTTTGTGCTTATTCATATTAAAATTATATCCTTGAAGTTTAAAAATGAGTATATATGAAAACTGAAATACCTACACCGAAACCAACAAAAAAAAGAAAGAAAATAGGTTTAGCTAATAGAATATTATTAGCAATGCTCTTAGGAGTTGTCTTCGGAATAGTCTGTAACTTATTTTTACCAGAGTCTTTTAATTTAGCTCTTAATAAATGGCTTTTAAATCCTATAGGAACAATCTTTTTAAGAGCAATTAGAATGGTAGTTGTTCCCTTAGTTTTATTTTCTTTAATTGGGGGAACAGCTAGTATCGGTGATATTCGTAAATTAGGCAGAGTTGGCATAAAAACTATTGCTTATTTTATGTTAACTACCGCTTTTTCTATTACTCTCGCTCTGTTATTTACCAATCTTTTGCAACCAGGAGCAGGTGCTACACCCATGGAAACAGCACAAGAAATAGCCGCGTCAGAAGCCCCTTTTATTATGGATATGTTAGTAGCTATCGTGCCTAATAACCCCTTTGAAGCTTTAGTAACAGGAGATATGTTGCAAATAATCTTTTTTGCTATGTTTTTTGGGATAGCGATTACTTTAATCGGTCAAAGAACTCGGGGAATAGTAGAATTATTTGAGCAATTAAATGAGGTATTCTTAAAAATAATTATGCTAGTGATGAATTTAGCGCCTTATGCGGTTTTTGCTTTACTAGCTAGTGTGATTATGGTTCAAGGTATAGATGTTTTACGACAACTAACTAAATACTTAGTCTTAGTAATATTTTTATTGCTCATAGAAGCGTTTATAGTTAATGGTGTCGCCTTAGCTGTTTTGGGTAAAGTCAATCCCATCACATTTTATAAAAAATATTGGCCCGTGATGTTAGTAGGCTTTGGTACATCTAGCAGTAATGCAACTATTCCCGCCAATTTAGATGCTTGCGTCAATAAATTAGGTGTTCCTAGCTCCATCGGTAGCTTTACTATTCCTTTGGGTGCAACCATTAATATGAATGGAACTTCGATTATGCAAGGGGTTGCTGCTCTATTTATCGCTCAAGTCTATGGGATAGAATTAGGATTATCACAACAATTGACGATTATTCTAACCGCTACTCTAGCTTCAATTGGTACAGCAGGAGTACCTAGCGCGGGAATTGTCATGTTAACCATGGTATTGCAACAAGTCGGATTACCCATAGAAGGAGCAGCCTTAGTCTTGAGTGTAGATAGAATTGTAGATATGTTTAGAACCAGTGCTAATATCACTGGAGATGCTGTAGCCTCGGTAGTTGTAGCTAAGTCTGAGAACGAGTTAAACCAGGATATGTATAATCAAATCTAGATAATCAGCGCAAAAAAAGTATTGATTTTAACAGAATTTCCTAAATCGTTAATCCTACTATTCTAGGTGAAGAAATATTAAGAATCTTAGATTACCTAGTATTTCTTGTTCGTGTGTGAGGAGAAAATAAATAAACAAATGTCTAAGCAATTTATGAGACTCGTCAGAGGATTATTGCTGACAGCAGGCTCTGTTGGCTTGATGTCTTCATCTGTGGTTGCCCAAACTCTGGAAGTAAACGAGATTGAGCAAAGCATGATTAATGTCTCTGATTTACGAGACGTATCACCAGGAGATTGGGCTTACGAAGCATTAGCTAATCTAGTAGAAAGATATGGCTGTATAGTTGGTTATCCTGACCAAACTTTTCGAGGAAATCAAGCACTTAGTCGTTATGAATTTGCCGCGGGATTAAATGCTTGTTTACAACAACTCGAAAGATTAATCGCAGCTAGTGAAGCTATTCTCAGAGAAGATTTAATCATCATCGAAAGGTTAACTACTGAATTTGAGGCAGAATTAGCCACAATTAGCTCTCGGGTGGATAATCTAGAAGGAAGAGTAGCTTTTCTCGAAGATCATCAATTTTCCACTACCACACAATTAAGAGGGGAATTGATTGCTGTTATTTCTCAAGTGTTTGGTAAGGAAAACGCAGCTACAGGAGATGATTTAGACGTACAAGCAGTAATTGAATATAGATCTAGATTAAATTTCCTGACTAGTTTTAGTGGTAGAGATAGATTGAGAATACGCCTAGACTCCTCTAACTTTACTTTTGGTAGAGGTGGTAGTAACTTTACCGATTTTAACTTCAGTGGTAATACTGGTGGGTTTGTTCAGATCAGAAAAGCTGAATATAGATTTCCCGTTGGGGATAACGCCCAAGTCTGGGTAAATGCTGTTAATATGACTTTTGATGATGTAGCCGATCCGATCGCACCTTTTGCCGGTCCTACCCTCGATGGTGCAATTTCTTATTTTGGCGCGATCTCTCCTATTTATCTCAATAGTACAGGTGCTGGGCTGGCTTTTTCCTATAACTTTACCGACGCAGTTAGTTTAGTTGGTTATTATTCAGCAGGTAATGCTGATGATCCTACTGATGGTAATGGTATTTTTGGCGGTCAATACGTAGCTGGAACACAGTTGTCATATATGCCTAGCGCTAATACCGGGGTTGCTTTAGCTTATACTCATAGCTATTTTCCTGGTTCACCTGATATGAGTATTCTCGGGTATACTGGTAGTGCTTTGGCTGACAATCCCTTTGATGGTAATGCTACTAGTTCCCATAACGTAGCGATCGTCGGGAGTTGGTTAGTTAATAACTTTTTTGGGATAGAAGGTTGGGGTATGTATAGTAAAGCTAAAGCTCAAAGCGGCGATCGCGATGGGGATACAGCGGATATTTGGAACTGGAAAATTAGTTTTGCTTTTCCCGATTTGTTTCGAGAAGGGAATTTGGGGTTATTATCTGTAGGTAATCCTCCTAAAGCCTATTCTGTTCAAGGTGGACCCGAAGATAATGATGTACCTTGGTTTGTCGAGTTACTTTATGTCTTCAGAATCAACGATAATATCTCTGTTTCTCCTGGCTTTTGGGTAGTGACTAGTCCTGAAGATGGACGCGATCCTCTCTGGATTGGAACGATTAGAACTAGCTTTAGTTTCTAAATAAACCCAATCCTGCGTTATCTATTAACGCACCTGATAGTGACATCTTATTGACACTCCCCACAAGTATGGTGATTCTTGAGCTAACAATAGATCT
>RECR01000103.1 GCA_007693955.1 Gloeocapsa sp. DLM2.Bin57 | reverse complement strand
TCAATTAGCGTCTCCAATAAATAGAGACTTAACAACCAGAAACAAAGGCAAGATATCCCCAAACAGCAAGTTTCCAATCAATTAGGGTCTCCAATAAATAGAGACCAGATAGCCATAGTTGGTTGTCTATGTCCTTGTTAAATGTTTCCAATCAATTAGGGTCTCCAATAAATAGAGACAGGAGGGATTTATGATAGCAGAAGAACTCCCTTATTCAATGTTCGGTGTTTCCAATCAATTAGGGTCTCCAATAAATAGAGACCAGAAGAAAAAGTGCAGTCATTTTTTCTTTATATAGAGTTTCCAATCAATTAGGGTCTCCAATAAATAGAGACCTACCCCTATTAAACACCATATTTAATCAAATGTCTAGAGGCAATTTGCGAGGGGTTCGGTTGACGAAAACATCAACCAGGCATTTTTCGAGAAAAAAATCGCTAGAACCCTTATCCAGAGGTATGTCGAGGTTCACAACGAGATAATCGATATTTGAGCCCAATTTAAGTGACCCTCGCAAATTGTAGCGAAAAATGTAACTAATCGCAATTCAAAATTAGACAACAATTGAACTAGGTGCTTCTGTAATAGGAGGACCACCCCACGCTTCTACTTGGTCAAGAGTATGTCTAGACACCGAGTAAAAGCGAATATTATCCTCCTCAGATTTAAAGACGTATTTGAGTCTCTTTTGCAACTCGCGATATTTAGGACGAGAAAGGACACATTCAAAAACCGAATATTGCACTCTTTTACCGTATCCTTCCAGTAAATCAGCGATTTTTTTACGCCTTTTATCGCAGGGAATATCATAGACAACCACATAAAATAACATAATCATCGAATCAAATAGGGTTGATAACCTTGACCAGGTTTATAGACAAATTGCTTGTACAGCTTGACTTGTTGAGTTAATAAACTCCACCGCGGTTGATCACCGTCGTTAGGAGTTTTGATCTTCTCCTCCATGCGTCTGATAAAGGTTTGCAGATATTTTTGTCGTCCAGAACTATTCAGATAACAACCGCCGTTTTTGTACTCAAAATCTGTTTGAGAATTCATGAACTTAGTATTAACTAACCATAAAACTAAAGAGTCAACTATGGGTGCTCTAAATTCCTCGATCAAATCTGATGCTAAAGCAGCGTGACGCTCTGATTCTTGGTGTAAACAAGCGCAATAGGGATCTAATCCCTCGATTTCGATCAAAGCTAACAGATGATTCCACAACACCTGATAACCAAAACTCAGCATCGCGTTAATTGGATTACCAGGAGGTCGTCGCGATCGCCCTAAAAAGACAAACTCAGGATTGCTAAAACTCTCTCCTAGAGCAGAAAAATAAACACTAGCTCCCGCTCCCTCATAACCCATTAATTGAGCTATAGTTTCCGCTTGGTGAGCTTTCTGACTCAGATATTCTAAATTAGCGATCGCGAAATCCAGATTTTCCGAAACTCGTTTACGCTGTTGTCTGAGTAGAATAACCCGACTATTTTTTAATTTTCCTTGAACAATTCCCCTCGCTGTTACCAATCTTTCTGCGCTAGTCAACTGTTGTTGATAACGAATTAAATAACGATAACCCCTTTCTATCGGTAAGATTCTACCGTAACAATAACCCATCCGTGACAAATAGACGATGGGAATATTCCTAGATAAACAACTACGAATCAACTGAGTAGTTACTTGAGACTTACCAAAGATTAAGATTTGTTCCAATTGAGGTAATTGTGCTTCCATCAGAATCTTCTCTTTTTGTTTAACTAAGATCGTTTCTTTTTGGAGAGAGAGATAACAACCATGTTGAGAGACATAAAGACAGAGCATAATAACTATTTTTGATCCTCTTCTTCATGTCTATTTCGTTGCATCAAACCACCCTGAGGAGGATAGTTATCTCTATATCTATCTCTGAATCTAGGATAATCTCTTCTCTCAGGAGCAGTATTTAACAACCAAAAAACCACTAAATCTCCACCAGTACACACCAAAAAAGTAGCCACAGTAATAAATACCGTGTTAGTAATTACTGCAGCTAATCCCAAAGGAGCTATCAGTAAAATTGCTAGGGTAATTGCTCCATTTACTACTGCAGCTGCAATATTGCGAATCAAAGCACCGCGCATAGATAAATACATAATCTTTTCTTAACTTTTCTAATTGTTTTCTATTCTGTTATAACTGTAAATTTTAAATTTGAAAGTTAAAAATCTTTGCTAAAATTTTACAAATATTAACAATCTGTTTACATAAATAAATATTAAATAAATATTAAAAATATGGGGATAAAACAATACGTCAAATATAATTGTGAAAACAAGTAGTAAAAAGGAATTAACAACCTTGACTACAGGATATTGGCAAGCAAAAATCTGGGGATTATTACACGATCCAGCCTTGAAAGCTTTACACAACAACACAGGGAGAGGAAAAAATAGCTTTTGGCAACAATTAGAGGTAATGTCTCCTTGGGTAGAAAATAATCCCGAAGGATTAGAAGAAAATCTGTTAAAACATATCAAACTAGCAGATTATATCAGTTCAGCGAGCGATCGCGGTGCAATTAGTACCTTAGTTCAAGCGATCGATTATAACGATCAAGGTTTAGAAATAGCTCATCTTTTATCAGGAGCAAAACAGCACCTAAAACTCAAAGATAACACTCATCAACAATTAATTAATAATAGGCTAGAGTTTTTACAAGCAAAAGAACAAGATTTACAGCAACAAATACCTGAAGATGTTAGTAAAGATCCTCGTCAATTGTTTTGGTGGTTATGGCGCTGTCTTCCCGAGAAAACCTGTGAGTTATTTAATAACGAAACAGCATTATTATTAATGCCAGGAGAAACCAGATTACCCGATAGCAGCATCTGGAGTCATACTAGTTTGACTGCGGCTTTAGCTGGTGCTTTAGCAGGGTATGATTTAACCACAGAAGAATTAGAAAAACCAACAAATCAAGAAAACCTCTCTCATCCCTATCTAGCTAGCTTTACCTTTTCACCAGTACAAGAATTAATCAAAGCTAGTCGTAAGATGAAAGACTTTTGGGCAGGTTCATGGATATTACACTATCTCTCAGCTAAAGTATGTTGGGGTTTAGCCTGGAAATATGGACCAGATTGCTTTATTTATCCCAATTTATACGGTCAACCCCTGATAGATTATTGGATTAATCAAAAATTTGGTAATTGGGTCAAAAAACCGAGCGATCGCTCCTTACTAACCGCAGGGTTTCCCAACGTCATAGTCTTAATCTTACCAGAAGCCAAAGTAGCAGGCGCGATGCAGCACGCTAAAAGTCTATTACTAGAAGAATGGCACAAAATCGCGGATTTAGCCTTAGAAGAATTACAAGATAAGCGTCACTGGTTACCTCAGCTTAAAGCAGAAAGTAAAACCTGGAAAGGGTGGTTAAACGCCCAATGGCAAACCTATTGGACAGCTGTTCCCATTGGTAGTAAACAAGCAGAATTCCAGAGTGACAATTTAACCGATTCGCCAAATAGAGTAGAAGAGTGGATAAAACAACAAAATACTTCTTATGGAATAGAAGGGACAAAATTAGCCTTATTTCAACAAGAAGAGAAAGAATTTCTGCAAAAAGCAGCTCAAGAACAGAAAGAAAACTTTAGTATTAACGTAGGGTCATGGTGGGCGCCCATCTTTGACCAAACCCGTATAGCCTTAGCAACGGTTAAAAACGCTCGTAATTGGGAGATTCCTACGGTATTTGGACCACGTTCCACCATTTCTGGTATAGGTTGCGTAGTTCATCCCCAAAACAAAGATACAGACTGGATTAGTGAAGGAGAAACCAAAAAATATTGGCAACATCACGCGGGAGTTTTTGACGGAATCGAACAACTCAACGCTACCGAAACAGTAAAACGAGTCTTAGAGAAGATTTTACCCCAATTATTAGACTCAGTTAATCTCATTCCCTCCTATCCCGACTTAACTTCAGGAGTAGCAGGTTATCTCAGAGTCAACGGTAAAGAAGCCCAAGAACACTTTGAGAAAGCTTGTCACGGGATTTTTGAGCAATTTCGTCATCAAATCGACATACCTAACGAAAAATGGGGGATTCCTTATCAAGACGCCCAAAAACCCAGATATCATCCTCGCTTACTGAATTCAGGTTGGTTAATGGAAGACATGAAAGAAGAAATTACCGACAAAAACCAACTCAGAAACCAGCTACAAAACACAATTAATACTTATTATCCCCAAAACAACCCTACAGACTGGTACGTTTTAGCCGCAGGGGATGGGGATGGCATGAGTGAATGGCTTAAAGGGAAGAAAATGCAACCCTATCAAAATTATATAGCAACTGGCTTAGATTTAGACAAAACCATTCCCGAATTTAGAGAATTTCTGCAAGTCAATAAAAGAATGGGACCATCTACCCATAATGCCTTATCTCGGGCTTTATTAGACTTCTCTAACCAACTCCTACCCTATCTTACCGAAAATAGATACAGTGGACGCTTAATTTATGGTGGAGGAGACGACGTTTTAGCTTATACTAATCTATGGGAATGGGATAGATGGTTATGGGATATTCGCCAATGTTTCCGTGGAGATAAAGATAGAGAATTTACTAACCAAGGTGACTACTGGTGTTGGCAAGATACAGCTAACCTTCCTGAAAACCTTTCTAATCGACCTCTGTTTACCATGGGGAGAGAAGCTACCATCAGCTTTGGCATCATTATCGCACATCATTCTGTTCCCTTAGCGATCGCCCTAGAAAACCTCTGGTTAGCGGAAGAAGAAGCCAAAGAACATCTTACCCCATCTAAACAGAAAAAAGACGCAGTCCAAGTCAGAGTCATCTACGGTAATGGTAACATTCTCCAAGCTACCAGCAAATTTGCAGTTTTTCAACAATGGCAACGACTCATAGCAATACCAGAGATAGAAAGTAGTTTATTTGAACAAGCAGCCAACCTCTGGTTAGATCATCCCATACCCTGTGAGAGTGCGATTCATCCTTGGGTAAAAGCTTTTTGTGAACGTAGAGAGAAACTAACCTCCAACAAACAAGAGGAATTCTCCCAAAAACTCAATAACTTTTTACAGCAATTATGGCAAACCACACCCCAAACAGACTTAAATCTAGCAGTGAAAAACTGGTTAAAACTAGCCGCTTTTACCATTCGTAACCGTCAAATCAAACTAGGAGTTTAACCCATGTATTGGTATAGCATCACTCCCCTAGACGTGATTTTACTACGAGACGCCAAACCCTTTTCACCTGGTACTAGGGCTTGGGCTGGTAGTATTTTCCCTCCCAATGGACATACAATAGTAGGAGCTTTAAGGAGTATTCTACCGAATAAATCAGATATTCAACTCAAAGGCGTCTTTTTCTGTCGAGAAACAGCCAATCAAGACCATTTATTATACTTACCACGTCCTTTTGGCTTTCTCAAATCTCAAGCACTAATTCCCTTAACTTGGTACGATAACCACTATCTTAATCAAATTATCTGGGATAAACAGCAAACCTGTCCACTGGTAGCCGAAACTAAAGATTACAATTCTCAAACAGAAGACGAGGAAGAAGAGGAAAAAAAATACCGTCAGTTTTTACCTTGGGATATAGTCGCTAAATATCTAGACACAGGAAAAATAGCAGCTTCAGACTGGGAATTACAACACCCTGGAGAAGACAAACCCTGGACAATAGAAACCCGTTCTCATAATACTATTCAAGCAGATACTAAACAAGTAAAAGATAGTGATGGTTACTTCGTCGAAAACGCCATACGCTTAAAAACAGGATGGAAACTAGCGATCGCCCTTGATCAAAACACTCATTCTAGTATCTCTAACCTAGTTCCCCTAACCCTACGCTTAGGAGGAGAAGCACATAGAGTTATCCTAGAAAGACAAGAAAACCTTGACCAACAGTGGGAGAAATTAACCCAACTATCCCAAGCCAATCAACAACGAGACAGTAAAGCGATCGCCTATTTAATCACCCCTGGGGTATTTGAACGTTATTGTCACCATCAAGCCATCTGTCGCCCTTATCCCTGGGAATGGAAAGATGATCTCATCAGCATCGCTACAGATAGGGCGATACCCATCGCTTGTCGTATTCGGGATAAAGACAATGCTAACAGAAGTATTCCCGCCCCCCAAGTTTTCGCCGCCCCTCCAGGAAGTCAATACTATCTAGACTCTCCTAAACCCCTCTTTCAAGACTCAGCCGCAGCGCCACCAGTAGTCAGCAAATGGCGTCAACTCGGCTACTGTGAACTATTATGGCTCAATTATCAGGAGTAAAAATGCTTAATTACACATACTGTTATCTCATTTCTCCCCTACATACAGGTGGCACAACCCAAGAAGGTAACTTAGTAGGGATAGCTAGAGAATCCCATACTAAAATACCCTATATACCCTCAAGTACCATTAGAGGTAAACTCAGAGCAATAATACCAGATCAAACTACCCGTTTTCGATTATTTGGTAATGAATTAACCCAAGCAGAACAACTAGAACAGGGTAATATCTGGATTGGAGATGGTTTAATTATCTGGTTTCCTATTCCTTCTCTTAGTCATGGTGTGATCTGGATTTCTTCTCCTTTTCTACTGAGAAGATGGTGTAGAGGACAAGAAAACTTACTAAATAATCTACCCAGAGAATTTAGTAATAATTTTGCCAATGGCACAACTTCAGTATATCTCAAAGATGCTATTATACCCAGTGAACAACTTACCAAGTGGGATAATTGGCAAGACTTTGTACCATCTGGTGCAGGTATCAACAAAGTATTAATACTACCAGACCAACACTGCGCAACCTTGATTGAAATGAGTTTATGGCGACAAGTCAAAATTAAGCTAGACCAAAATAAAACAGTTGATGGAGGCTTTCGTTATGAAGAAGCTATTCCACCAGATACCCTAATCTATTTTACCTGGGGTACAACCTTTCAAGCTAATGGGCAAGGTAATCAATCTCAACAAGATTTTGCCAACTTAATTGAGGATAACCCCATCATTCAAATCGGTGGACAAGAAAGCTTAGGTAGAGGTTTTCTACAAATACTTAACTAGGATAATTATGACTACATTAGATACCAGAACAATCATTACTCCCGTGTATGAGGCACTTAGCGGTTTAAGAAACCAATATAATAAGAATAACACCCGCCTCAAAGAACAAAAAAACCAAGCAGTTGAACTATATACCTATTTAGCTACTTGGGGAATGATGCGTCTTAAAGCAGAAGAAAAAGCACTTAGTCAAGATGGTAAAAAAGACGTGGTCAAAAAATACTTTCAATGTCTAGCACAAATTACCTCTAAACCAAATTTAGCCCAAGATTCAGGTTTAGACACCCTTAAAACTCTCAGTAGCGATGAGTATTTAGGTTTGACAGGATTAGGATTGGCGATCGCTCAAGAATTTGGCTTTTGGGCAACAGCTATATATGCTGATATTACAGGAGATGATTAGAGTTTATGCGAGATAGACCAATACCGAGAAACAGTAATAACCAACCACGAACAACTAATTCAAGTTTACCTATGACCACTCCATCTTCTCCTAATCCCTGGTTAAACGAACCAATTAACCCTGATAACACAGCCAGTTTTGTAGAATATCTACGCTGGATGCGTCCCTATAGCGATGATAAGTATAGAGAGGGAACTAAACTAGAAATCATGCAAAAAGCGGTTAAAAACGCTGATTATCGTCAACGTCTAGAATTACTAAGCGATCGCACTAAAAAAATAGCGGGAGAAGGTAACTATTTTCAAGTAAAATGTCCTTGGCGCATTAGAGTAGGTGGTCACCGCGGTCCAGAAAGTATTCTTCTGCCTGCTTTTGACGCCTTGGGAATGCCCTATATACCATCGGCTACTCTTAAAGGTATAGCGAGAAATCAAGCAATTCGAGCAAAAATAAAAACGCAAAATCTCAGTTGGGAAGCAGCCGAAAAAGCGATCGCCCCCTATTTTGGTTCTCTAGATACAGCCAATCCAGCTAATCAAGCAGGTAAGGTAGTCTTTCTTGACGCTTACCCTATTCCTACCCAAACGGGAGGATTAAACCTGGATATGGCTAATAATATTTGGCAATGGGAAGGTAACCAACTTAAATATAGTCCTAATCCTAATACCTTTTACTCTTTACAAAAAAGCACTTTTTTAATTGGTATTCGTTTAGCTAGTACTTGTAAAGATCTCAATATCCTTAAACAAGTCAAACAGTGGTTAATCGAGGGTTTAAAAGATGGTATTGGCGCTCAAGTAAATAGTGGTTATGGACAATTAATCACAGCAGGAGAAAAAAATAACACAGCTTCTATTCTCAAGTTAGAATTTGAATTAGAAGGTCAACTCATCCACGGTTATCAAGAATTTGAGAGATGGCAATGGCATGATCCCAGTAGTAGTTATAGACTTAGAACTAAACCTTGTGCTGAAGTGCGCACCACCGCTTTTAAATCTATGTTGCGCTATTGGTTTAGAGTCATCAGTCTTGGTGTATTAACCCCTAACAAAGTCAAAGAATGGGAAGCTATTTTATTTGGTGCTATAGATCCACAGAGTTACGGTTGGGTTAAATTTAATCTTACTGAGGGAAGAGTATTCCCCGAAACTAAAGATCGAGTTGGAAAACAAACAGGAACTTTAATACTTACTCACGCTAATAATGCTCCAGAAAATCAACACAACCTCATCACTACACTATTTAAGAATCTGACCTGGTTAATGTTGAACCTAGGTGGAGTGGGACAAGGTGCGAGACGTCCTTATTACACAAGAAGTGGTAACCCACGTCATCGCGGTTGTATATTTTATCTCGAAGACAATTACTGGTATTTAGCAGACACTCCGCGACGATCCGCAGATTTATTTAAAGGGAAATTTCAAGATTTTTACAGTAGTTTACAACAATTGACTGGACAAACTTGCGATATACAACAATTAAACAGCTTTAATACCCCTACCGCCAATCAATGGTATGAAGTTATAGACTCTCATTGTCGCATTCTTTTATGTACTGGAAGTTCTCCCAATCATAAACCCTTCGCCCTTTCTGTATTACATAGTAACCCGTTAAAAGTTGGTGGTAATTATGACCCCAAATTATGTGGAACAGTTAGAGGACAAGTCAAACCCTCTCCCGTCTGGATTGTAGATCAAGAAAAATTTCAAATTGTCACTATTTTTGGTGCTACTGAGAATCCTAGAAAACAATATCTAAGAATGTTAAAAGATCAATCAAAAAATATTTACAGAATCATCTAATGCCAGAATCAAAACCATGGCTATACTAATTGCCAACATCGGAACATCTGATTTAGCTGTTAAAAGACCAGAAGGTTTTCTACCTATTGGGTTTGATAGAAATGAACGCTGTATTGATTATAATGATTTAACAGATCAAGAAAAAACTTTTTGGTCTAATCGCGAGCAAAATATCTTAGAATTGTGCTCTAAAACTAAACTCAATTCAATTATAGAAAAAAACGGCAAAAAATTACTTTCCTTTCGCATTCTCACTCACAGAATTCTTGAGATTTACCAACAAGAAGATAAAGTAGAAGCCCTATCGGAATTAATCTCTCCTGTTCGTATTCTGGGAGTTATTCAAAAAGCCTATCATGAGTTTGATGTACGCAAAGCTTATCTATTTGTCACTAATCAAGAACCTGAACAAGAACAAGATACAATCTACTTATTTGCTATTTTAAAAATATGGTTAAACAGAGACTTACCAGACCTTGAATTAATTAAGGTTGAACTTCCCAAATCTTTTCAACCTATCGATCAAGATGCCTTACTAAACTATTATTACAATTTTTTTCTTGATTTACAAACAACAATCACAGCAGATGAGGTTATTTTAGTAAATACCAAAGGTGGCACACCGCAAATGCAAAATGCACTTAAGTTACAATCAGTAGCTATAGGCAAACAAAAATTACTGTTTATTGACCCCATTTTATCGATTAAACAAATTATAGCTGGACAACCTCCTCAATGTAATTTAACTTCTTATTGGCAATATTTACGTCAACAAAAATACCAAACTGTTCAGCAATTACTAAAGCGTTGGGATTTTGATGGTGCGATTGATATTCTCGATAGTTGGCAAAAGGTTTTAAGTTTTTTACAAAGTCACCAGGTTATTGATGTAGAAAAAGTAAGCAAAAGTAATGAACTCGTGAAAGCGGTTATCTCTGTTTTAAATACTGGTCGTTCTCTCTTAGATTGTGATGTAGAAGCAGGAAGAAAAAGCTTAAATCAATTGCCCGAAGCCTATATAAATCAAGTCACAAAAATACAAGAGTTTATTAGTCCAGAAAAATATGACAACATCTTTAATCTATACACACAAATCATGATTTATTGTGAGTTAAACAAAGTTGGTAATATTTTGACGGTGTTAGCTTCTTTTTATGATGTTGTCCTTACTGAATTAATTAAACTTAGCGGAGGTAATAAATATCTCAATAATTATGATAAATTAAAGTTAGAGTTTCTCAAACAAGATCTAGGAGAAGACTTTTATCAACAAAATCTTAATGTGATAAACCAATTAAACAGTAGAAAAATACTAGATTCCTACTCAAAAAAACAATTTATCGGTTTGCTGGTAAAATATCGCCAAGAAAACAAAAATCTTCAGGATCTTGATAATTGGGAACAAGAATTAATCCCTTTACCTGAAGGAACATTGCCAAGAAGAGATCAGCAAGTAAAAGGTTTAAAAGGACTCTTGAGGACTTTAGACTACTGGATGGATCAACGTAACCAATTAATACACGAAGGAAGAGGTTTCGCCATTGACAGTATTTCTGAACTCAATCAAATACGAAGTAATACAGGTTGTGCTTATGAAAGCATTCCAGAAGTGCTGCAAATAATCATGAATCATCCTTTGTTAAAGTTAAAAAATTATTATAAAAAGCAATTTATCAATACTAAACAATACTATATCTATTCAGAGGTTAGAGATTGGGCGATTACTCATCTACTCGAAGACTTAAAAAACTAGAATCAGTAAGGGGAAATATGACTATTTTAATCGCAACCATTGGTACTAGAGACCTAATGTATCAAATTCAATCAGGAGAATGGTATAACGTAGGAGACGATCGCCTACAAAATGGTCAAATTATTGGTGAACAATTCGAAGTTATTGACGATTTAGGTTTAAATCCCGAAGAATATGGCAATTATCGTCCTTTAACTGAGTATATCTGGTCAGAAAGAGAATTACTAATCGACCAACTTAAACCCGTAATTATCGGTAAATTATTATTAGATAAAGCTCAAGAACTTAGTCATGTTTATCTGGTAGTTACTAACCAAAATGAAGAAGTAGAACCAAGAAAAAAAGATACTATTTTTGCTGGTAAAATTATTAAATATTGGTTAGAAAAGCTTAATAATAATCTCCAAGTTACTATCATAAATTTAGGAGAAAATAACGAAAATCCCTCTGATTTTGAACAGATTTTTAAATGGTGGCAAACAACTTGGCGCGAACACATAAAAGTAAATAATCAAGAAAAAATTATACTTTGTTTAAAAGGTGGTGTTGGTCAAACATCAGAAGCTGCCAGAATATCAGGCTTAAGTTTATACGGTGAACAAATAGAATTTTATGAATTTCAACAGCATAAAACTAATCGTCAAGGGATTCCTTCACCTTATCTTGGTCCTTTTTTGGGGACTAATTATCTTTGGGATAGAGTTAGAAAAGAATCCCTACAGTTACTAGAAAATTATAATTATGCAGCAGTTGAGGAGATTTTAAAACCTTATTTTCAGCAAGATACTAAACTCTGGAGTTCTACTCCTACCTTAATTAAAGCTAGTATATTTTGGCAACAAGGGCGATTTGAATCATTTTATAATTTAGCTAAACAATCATTACCACAGAGAACTAAATATTGGATGGCTTATGAACAAGCTTATACAGCTATAGTTAGAATAGAACAACAAAACACTACCGAAGCTATGTTACATAGTTTTCGCTCTGTAGAAGGGTTAATCTTAGAGTGGCTTAAAGAAAATTACTCTCAATATATTACACACTATCAACCCAATCAATATCCTAAGCTTAAAAAAACTATCTCACAAGAATTTTCTAATCTCAACTTAGATTTTCAAGGAAAAAATGAAATCATATTACAAGGATGGCAACAAATAGAATTAATAAAAACTGTTTTACCTAATTTATTAAATAATCAAGATTTTCAAGCATTTATAAATACTAGAGACTGGAGAAATACTCTTTCTCATAATTTAGGAGGAATCGGCGAACAAGATTTATTTAAAGCTTGGGGAGTAAATAATTTACAGGAGTGGAAAAAACGTTTGATTAAATGTTTAAATGCTATTACTCAAGAAAATTATTCTAGCCTCTATCAAGCTAGTCTGTTTGCTTGTCTTCATCATCAAGTTAAAGAAAAAATTGCTAAGATGATCTAAACTTTCTATGGACACAACTGGATTCGAACCAGTGACCTCTACGATGTCAACGTAGCGCTCTAACCAACTGAGCTATGCGTCCTTGCGAATATTTATAATAACATTAAAATGATTCTTTGACAAGCACTAAGGCTAAAATTAAACAGAAAAGCGGAGTTTCAATAGATGTTGCAGATACTCTAAATACTGTTTCCAGGTAACCTTACTCGCTCCTGCTTGACGTTCCTCAAAAACATAACCACATTCGGCTATTTGATTAATCCTACCACGAGCAGTGACTTCAATTAAAATCTTATAACCAATCGGAGAGAGAGGAATTTGAGCGATCGCCTTTCTACGCACTATAAAATAACCACTCAGAGGATCACAAAGACGAGTAATTACTTCCGGAAGAATCAATAAACCCAACATCTGCGCACCCCGAGATAAAAAACGTCTCCACAGATTCCACTCACTCACTCCACCTCCTTCAACGTGACGACTAGCTACCGCTAAATCTACCCCTGAATCTATCAACTCTAGGAGTTGTAATAACACTTCGGGAGGATGTTGTAAATCGGCGTCAATAACACCCAATAATTCTCCTGTAGCTACCTGCCAACCTCTTAACACCGCGGTTGAGAGTCCTTTTTCTTGAGTACGTCGCATTACTTTTAACTGGGGGTACTCAGGTAATAACTCTAAAGCTAATTTCCAGGTATAATCGGGACTATCGTCATCAACGACGATTAATTCATAATCTCGATTAGCTAATAATTTGCTTAAGACTCTGATGATCTTTTGGATATTTTCTCCCTCGTTATAAGTGGGAAGAATCAGAGAGAGTTTCCGAGAGTACCCATTAGGGATGATTAAACTGCCAGAAGGAACAGGTGTCAATAGATCAGCCGTCGAAAAAATCATGATAACATTGTTATACTAAATCAAAACTCTATTTTAGCTATGCAGGAATTCTTTGAAAACGTTTTTCGTTATCCACGTTATCTAATTAGTCTGATTTTGGGGATATTTATCTCATTTTTCAGCAGATTTAAGCCATTTCTACAAAATCCCGTCACCGCGATCGCCCTAGCTGGTACTTTAGCTGGAGCTTTCGCTTTCTTATTTTTTACCCTCAAAGCTATGTTAGGTTTAAATAGTATCTAGATGTCTCCTCTGGTTAAAGTTATCGCTACTGAGTTATCTATACAAACTCAGCAAGTACAGAACACCTTAGATTTATTACAAGAGGGAGCAACTATCCCTTTTATCGCTCGTTATCGCAAAGAAAAAACGGGGAATTTAGACGAAACCCAATTACGCAACATAGCAGATAGATATCAGTATCTCAGTGAATTAAGCGATCGCCAACAAGTTATCTTAGAGTCTATCTCCGCTCAAAATCGTCTTACTTCCGAACTTGAAACACAAATCAACAATTGTTGGCAAAAAAGTACACTCGAAGATCTCTATCTACCTTATAAACCTAAACGTCGAACTAAAGCAACCATTGCTAGAGAAAAAGGTTTAACAGCATTAGCAGAACAAATTAAATCTCAAAAGGTCAATAATTTAACCCAACTAGCCGCAGAATACTGTACTAATCATAACTTAGATTTAACAGCACTAGAAGCTCTTCAAGGAGTTGGAGATATAATAGCCGAGGAAATCTCCGAAAAATCTCAATTAAGAAGTTATTTAAGAGATTATCTCTCAGGAAAAGCACAATTAAAAACCACAATTAAAGCAGAATATCCCGAAGGAAGCACCAAATATGAAATGTATCGTGACTTCGGGATAAGTATAACTAAAGTTTCTCCCCATCAAGTTTTAGCCATATTTCGTGGTGAAAAGGAGGGAATTTTAAGCCTTCAATTAGAATATGATAAAGACTTAGTCATAACCGAGTTATACTCTCGGGAAATTAAAACTAAACAGAGTGAAGTAAGAGAATTTTATCAGAAAATAATTATCGATAGCTTTAAAAGATTAATAGAGCCATCTTTAATCAGAGAAATAAGAACAGAATTAAAAAACTGGGCAGATTTAGCCTCAATTGAAACTTTTGCTAGCAATTTACGAGAATTATTATTAGCTCCACCCGCGGGAATGAAACCAACCTTAGCCATAGATCCAGGCTTACGCACAGGGTGTAAAGTAGTAGTGTTGACAGAAACTGGTAAATTTTGTGCTTATCAAGTAATTTATCCTCATTCAGGAGCAAGCAAACAAGAAGAAGCGAGTAAACAAATTAGAGAGATATTAAATAAATATCAGGTAGAATTAATAGCTATTGGTAATGGTACAGCATCTAGAGAAACAGAGAAATTTATCAGAGAAACTGTATCAGAATTAGTAAATAAACCGCAAATTGTGATCGTAAATGAAGCGGGAGCATCTGTCTATTCAGCAAGTGATTTAGCTAGAGCAGAATTTCCCGATTTAGACGTAACTATTCGCGGTGCAATTAGTATCGGGAGACGTTTACAAGATCCTCTCGCCGAATTAGTCAAAATTGACCCCAAATCAATAGGAGTAGGACAATATCAACACGACGTTGACCAAAAATTACTTAAGAAAAAATTAGTAGAAACAGTAGAAAGTTGTGTTAATTATGTGGGAGTAGATCTTAATACCGCTTCTAGAGAATTATTGAGTTATATATCAGGAATTACCCCAACTTTAGCCAACAATATAGTTAAATATAGAGATGATAATGGCGCTTTTGTTAATCGTAAACAATTACTAAAAGTTACCAAATTAGGCAACAAAGCTTTTGAACAAGCAGCAGGATTTTTACGCATTCATAATGGAGAAAATCCTCTAGACAATACGTCTGTACATCCAGAAAGTTATTCTCTAGTAGAAAACATCCTCAAAAGCTTGAATATACCTTTATTAGAAATAAGTCACTATAGTTCACAATTACAAGCATTAGATTTACAACAATTTGTGACACCAGCAATAGGATTACTAACTTTAAAAGATATATGTACAGAATTAGTTAAACCTAGAAGAGATCCACGTTCACAATTTCAAGGGGTTAATTTTAAATCAGGAGTAGAAGAATTAGAAGATTTAGAGATAGGGATGGAATTAGAAGGAATTGTAACAAATGTCGTTAACTTTGGTGCTTTTGTAGATATTGGGGTACACCAAGATGGTTTAGTCCATATTTCCCAATTAGCCGATCGCTTTGTTAGAGATACCCACGAAGTGGTAAAAGTAGGACAAATAGTCAAAGTCAGGGTGTTAGAAGTAAATTTAGAACTCAGAAGAATTAGCCTCACGATGAAATCTGACTAATGTTATACTGAACTCTAGAATAATCCCGTTGGTGTGATTGGATATGAAACTAAATAAATTGATTCAAGTCTCTGCGATAGCAGCGACAACCTTTGTTAGTGTTTTGGGATTCAATAGCGTTGACGCTAGTACCTTCACAGAAACAGAAATTGACCAAGAAAAAGTAACAGCGATCGCTCGTCCTTTTGGTGGTAATCAACACGATTTACTGATCATCGAACAAATCGCCGATAAACAAGATTGTTGGCAAGAATTAGAGAGCAGTTCTGGTACAGTAGTAGTTGAACCATTATTACTTAACTTCGATTTTACAGGCATTTGTCAACGTAGCACCGATAGCAACGGTTACTCTATTCGTGTTAATGGTCAAGATTTGGGTATGGATTATATGCTCAACGTCGTTCCACGGGATGGAGAATTAGTCTTAGTAGGAGTTTCCAGAAGCGATCGCTCGGCCCCTGAATTATTGATTGGTTCAACCAAGGGGATGTCTCAAGGTTTCCTCAAAATACATCTCTATCCGGGTTGGCGTTTTACCAGAAGAACTTATGAAGGTAAAGTCTTAGGTCATATCTATTTGAGTACAACTAACTCAGCAACTGATTCTCAAGGAGTTTCTCAATTACCAGATGCTAATCCTACCAATGATACACCTGGTATGCCAACTACTCCTACAGATCCTACTTTACCAACAGAGCCAACTCTACCTACACAACCAGGTACAACTACGATACCAACCACTACTACTCCTACAGATCCTAATTCACCAACTCTACCCACAGAGCCAGATTTACCGACTCTACCTACAGAGCCAGATTTACCTACTCTACCTACAGAGCCAGATTTACCTACTACTCCAGGGATGAATTAATCTAGGTAATGTCTAATGGAATGGCGACGTTTGGGTTGTCTGAGTTTTTGCATTGCTTTAGCTTCAATTTGTCTGACTCTTTCGCGAGATAAAGCTAGGGTACGCCCAATATCAGCTAGGGAATAACATTTACCCTCTTTTAACCCGTAACGGAGAGAGATTACTTCTCTCTCTTTGTTCGTTAAATTAGCTAATAATTTTTCAAGATCTTCCTGTAGTGATTCTTGCACTAAGACTTCCTCGGGTGAAGATTGACTGGTTTCGATTAAGTCTCCGAGTTCAGTATCTTTGTCTTTACCGACTTTAATCTCTAGGGATACAGATCGAGGTACACGAGCGAGAATCTCTCTGACTTGTTGAGCAGAGATTCCTAATTCTCCGGCAATATCTTCAATAGTTGGGGTATAACCTTGTTGTTGTGAGATTTTGCGTTGTGCTTTTTTGATTTTATTAAGTTTTTCGGTGATATGTACGGGAATACGAATAGTGTGACTTTGAGTAGCGATCGCTCTAGTAATTCCTTGACGTATCCACCAATAAGCATAAGTGCTAAAACGATAACCTTTGGTGGGGTCAAATTTATCTACGGCTTTTTCTAAACCTAGACTTCCTTCTTGAATTAAATCGAGTAATTCTAAACCCCGATTTTGATATTTTTTAGCTACAGAAACCACTAAACGCAAATTAGCTGCGATCATCTTTTCTTTAGCTTCTAGTCCTGTTTTTTGTATTGCTTCTAGTTCAGAAGTGGAAATATTAGCGATTTGCGCCCAACGGGATTTTCCTTGACTGAGAATTTGTCTAAGTTCACTGCTTTCTAGGTTAACAAATGTACTCCAAGTCTTTAAAGAAGGACGATGACCAAATTTAGCTGTTAAATAATCATGGATAGAGATTAATCTAGTGTATTCTTGAATTAAAGCGTCTTCTAAAGCTTGATGTCTGATTTCTAACAAGTTTAGATAACGTTGTATTTTTTGGGCTAAGCAGACTTCATCTGCTTTGCTCAGTAAAGGTACTTTACCAATATCTTGAAGATATAATCTTACTAAATCGCTACTATGAGTCTTTGTAGATTGTTTATCTTGATTCGTGTTTACATCTAAATCAATCAAATCCTCTGTAGGGATGAAATAATTTTCTTTAAATTGACTAGGGGGAGATGTTAAAGTAGTGACCATAATAGATTCGCTAATAGATTAATCTAATTGGGAAAGAATTACTCTCTCTGTTATTAGAGTTCCCAAAATTAACCTTAAACTCAACAGCAATCTTGATTAATTTCTGAAACTATATGCTCTATCGAATAGTAATAGAATCTGAACAGGTTAATAATGAGCAAATTTACTTAAAAAACGAACAATTACACTACTTAGAAAGAGTAGTTCGCTTAAATCGGGGCGATCGCTTTATCGCTATGGATGGACTCGGTAACTCTTGGTTAGTTACTCTTAAGGATAATCAAGGATTAATTATTTCAACCTTAGATACTCATCTAACTGAGTTACCTTGCCGTTTAACTTTGGTGAGTGCTATTGTTAAAGGGGATGGTTTTGCTGAGATTGTCCGCTGTTGTACTGAATTAGGTGTCTCTCAAATTATCCCTACTTTAACTACTCGGACTATTAACCAGCCGAGCAGTAATAAAGTAGCGAGATGGCGTAAAATCGCTATTGAAGCTGTAGAACAATCAGAACGTCTTATTGTACCTGATATTAGTGACCCTATCTCCTTTGAGCAGGTACTGACAACCGTAATTTCACCTGAAAAAAATAATTATTTATGTGTTACTCGTGTAAATACCCCTCACTTACTTAACTGTTTAGATGAATTAAAATCTCCTGAAATAGTAATTATGACAGGTCCAGAGGGAGGATGGACACCCCAAGAAATAGAAACGGCGATCGCCGCAGGTTGTCAAGGGGTTAATCTTGGTCAACGTATCTTACGCGCGGTGACCGCACCAATTATGGCGACAGCTTTAGTCGCTGCTAGATCTGAATCTAGTTAAATTTTCACTGCTTGTTGCAAACGCAGTTTATCCCAACCCTTGTGATGAAGTAGTAACCAGGATTGAATTAAATCAGGACCATGTAATTCTCCCATTAAACCTGCGCGTAAAGATCGCATTACTAAACCTTTTTTTACTTTTTGGGTTTTGGTGATGCTATTGATCATTTCTTTAGCCTGGATTTGATCTAGAGTGATTCCTGATTTTAAACTCTCGGAGATAGTATTAATCACCATCTGCGCTTCTGCTTGCTCTAAAAAAGTAGCAGCTTCTTCATTGAGAGCTAGTTTTTCTCCAAATAACAGACGACTTTCACTAACCGCGTCAGTCAGACGAGTTAAACTAGGTGCAATCAAGGCGGTAAGATCAATTAACCAGGGGCGATCGCTTTGAGGATCAAGAGGATAACCCGCATTTTGCCAATAGGGAATTAATAAATCTACTAATTCTGTTGGAGGTAATTGGTGTATATATTGACTATTAAGCCAATCTAGTTTAGCCCAATCGAATTTAGCACCTGCAGAATTAACTCTCTCTAGGTTAAATTTAGTCGCTGCTTCAGCTAGAGTAAAGATTTCTTGACCATCTGGTGGTGTCCAACCCAACAAAGTCATATAATTAGCCATAGCTTGGGGTAAAAAGCCCATGTTACGAAAGTCGTCGATAGAGGTAACCCCATCCCGTTTAGAGAGTTTACGTCCTTCGCTATTGAGAATCAGGGGTGTATGGGCGAATTGAGGTACTGTCCCTCCTAAAGCTTCATAGAGGAGGATTTGTTTAGCGGTATTAGCGATATGATCTTCACCACGGATAACGTGGGTAATCTGCATATCGATATCATCAACCACTACGGCTAAATTATAGAGGGGTTGACCATCTTTAGCTCTAGCTATGACCATATCTCCCCCTAAGTCGCTACCTTTCCAGGTGACTTTACCTCTAATTTGGTCTGACCATTCAATCAGGCGATCGTCATCTATTTTAAAGCGAATTACTGGTTTTCTGCCTTCTGCTTCGTATTTAGCTTCTTGTTCGGGGCTTAAATCCCGATGACGGTTATCGTAGCGAGGTGCTAGTTTTTGGGCTTTTTGTTGTTCTCGTAAACTTTCTAATTCTTCGGGAGTACAATAACAACGGTAGGCTAGACCTTTTTCTAGTAGGGTTTGGATACTTTGACTATATAAATCTAATCTTTGGGTTTGAAAATATGGTCCTTCATCCCAGTTTAAGCCTAACCATTCTAACCCTGTTTTGATATTCTCTGTATATTCAGCTCGCGATCGCTCTGTATCTGTATCTTCGATCCTCAGAATGAATGTACCTTTTTGATTACGAGCATATAGCCAATTAAAAACAGCGGTTCTGGCTGTACCTATATGTAAATTTCCTGTAGGACTTGGTGCTATTCTAACTCGAACTGTCATTATTTGTGATTTTAGTTACGTGACACACTCCTACACCAAATCAAAGATTATGGAGTAGGCTTCTTGTCTTTCACCTATGTAGATGATTGACCGTTTTTGAGTGAGGCGATGCCCATCCCCACTTTTGATTTAACCAGCTTTTTAAGCTTTGTTAAACCTATTTTATTATACAGCATAAAATTGCAATTCATCTCACACTTAACAAAAATTAAAGTGTGATGCTTCTTGCAGCTAAGCTAATTACCAAAAAAATGGGTTAAAGCCTCGTCCTGAACAGGCGACTTTTATTTTTCTC
>RECR01000102.1 GCA_007693955.1 Gloeocapsa sp. DLM2.Bin57 | reverse complement strand
GCGATCGCATCTAGCTGTTCATCAGATAAATTGGGCGTTTGTTCATGGTTTCTATAAGCCTCTGATATCTCATCTGTGGTAAACTCATAGCCTGCCGCTTTCGCTTCTGCCATTACTGACTCATGATTCCCCTTGTATTGCTCTACTTTAGCGCGGAAAGTTCCATCGCTAATCAACTTATCGATAAAAGCTGTAGCTTGTTCTAAAGACATCTTGATTTCTCTCCTGATTTAATTATTAACTTGGTTAGATTTACTTAAGTGTTTTCTTTTAGGTCTTATTGTTGGTACTTTTGTCTCTATTAAAAGAAGACAATTCAGATAATATCACAAACTCTTTGTTTTTCCTGTAAAATTTTTTAAAGTATTAACAAAGTTAGAATTAAGAGGAAGTCTGTCCAGGATTAAATATTAAATGTACATGTTGAGACAATTTCTCATAATCTCAAGAAAGCCGAGAACCAAGCATAAACTCTCCTACTGAAGACTCTTGATAATAATCAATCCCTGTTGCTTGAGCAAAGAGTTCCCCATTACCAACCCCCAAAGCACAGGGGGCTAAATTCATTGCTGTCGCTACTAAATAAAAATTCTGATAGAGAACCCCCACATGTTTTAAAATTAAAGCATAAACAAACCCTTGATATTTCCAATATATTCTCCCAAATCTAGCTGTTATAATTAAGAGAATCTGTGGTCTATCTTGCTGACCACTAGCTAACCAGGCAGAAGTTAATAATGCTTCTATATCGTGATTTATGGGTGTTATTTTTGTTAATTGATGTTCCCCAGGGTGATAATAATAAAGACCTGATTCTAGGTTTTGACAAGTATTAATTACCGGATAAATTTCTAATTCATAAATTTTACCTCCTCCAGGATAAATACGACGACTTAGTTGCCCTAGTTCAGTATTAATTATTTCTTTGACTCTAGCTGTACGATAAAGAAATTCTCCTAATTGTTCTACAGTTATAGCAGTCTTTCCATACTTTCTCAGGGATTTTCTTGACTCTAAAGCCTCTGATAAAGATATATCTGTATTTAATAAACAATCTAAATTGGGGGTAAATAAATTAATCTTTTTTTCTCCCCTAGAGGGTTTTAAAGCAGGCAGAGGTTTCAAGTTGTCCTGAAAACGATAAGTTGCCCCCATGGGATGATTGTGGCTACCTAAACGACTGCGACTATGAAAGAGTAAATCGTGGAATTCCCAGAAAACTAAGGGAGGTTTTTCTGACTCGGTAGTCAGCATTTGAGTAGTTAAAAGTAAACTTAAAAATTCTTGAGCTAAAGTTTCTGTAATTCCAGGAATTGCTAAACTTAATGTAGTGCAATTTTGAGGTTGAGATAATTGAGATATGAGTGCAGTAGCTCGCCAATCTAATAAAATTATCTTGGTCGGAGACAGGGGAGATTCCAAGAGCATTTCTCCTGCGACTTGATGGAGATAGGCAAAGCGAGAGAGGGTAAATAAGGCTTGAGTCGGAATGATTTGATCTTGAAATTGATAAGAATCAGTCATGCTGATTGCTTTAGCCAGGGGTAAAACTGCCTGAGTCAGCCAACCTTGATTAAGGAGTTTTTGCAGCTCTAAGTTAAATTTAACTAATTCTGATGGATCCTCTGTTGCTAAAATCAATTCTCTTAACTCTGAAACAGTGATACCATCATTTTTAAGCTGTTCTAAAGCGACGCGCCAACCAGGCTGAGGCAGTTGAAGAGTTAAGCTGCGGTTAGGGGATTGTAAGATAAGTTGATTGTGTTTAGCAATAATGGTTAGATTTGGTAGGAAAGCAAGGGTTAAAAATGAGTACATTTAGTTGAGAATAATAAAAATTAAGCAAAAGACCATTCAACTCATGCTAATTGACGGGTCATTAAATCGGCAAATAATCCCTTTTGATTAAGTAATTGTTCAAAATTACCTGACTGGACAATCTGACCTCGATCAAGAACATAAATCTTATCAGCGTTGCGAATAGTACTAAGACGGTGAGCGATGACAATCCGAGTGATTCTCATGGTGTCAAGACCTTGAGTAACAATTGCTTGGGTTTGATTATCTAAAGCACTAGTTGCTTCATCAAACATTAAAATTTTGGGCTTGAGAACAATTGCTCTAGCGATCATCAATCTTTGTTTTTGTCCACCGGAAATATTAGAAGCTCCTTCGCTAACCATCGTGTGCATTTTCATAGGCATAGCATTAATATCATTAGCCACTCCCGCTAGGGCTGCCGCTTCCCAAGCTTCATCTTCACTAATTATGGCTCCACTGGCAATGTTGTCAAAAATTGAGCCTGGTTGTAGTTGTCCATTTTGAAGCACTACCCCCATTTGCCGCCTGAGAGATTGAAGGTTAAGTTTGTCTAAATCTTGGTTATCATAATATATTGCCCCTGATTCTGGTTGTTCAAATCCTAATAATAGGCGCAATATAGTTGACTTACCACTGCCAGAACCTCCCACCAAAGCAATAAATTGTTCTGGTTCAATTTTAAGGCTAACATCGTTAAGGATTAGGGGGCTATCGGGGTTATAACGGAAGCTAATATGCTCAACACTAATTCTTCCTGTAATTATGCCTGGATCGATGGCATTTTGAGCAATTTCTAGGGGGGCAGTTAAAATGGTTTGGGAGCGTTGCCATAAGTTGATGACATTGAGAGATTGAAGTAAGGTTTTAGTTAATTGATTTATACTAGCCAAAAAAACACCCATAGCGGAATTAAAAGCCATAAAATTTCCTATACCTAGGCTAGTGTTGATACCTAAAGATTCTGCTTTAAGCAAATTAAACATAAATAACCAAAAAATAATTATATAAATTAACGGAGATAAAGATTGATTTAAAATTTGATCAATATTCTGTAAAAATTTTACTTTTAAATTGAGGGACATTTGCTTTTGATATTCCTTAGCCCAATAAGCAAAAGCACGTTTTTCAGCACCTCTAACTCTCAATTTAGAAACGCCATTAAGCAACTGAACCACTAGTCCAAATATTTTTCCTTCCAGAGCCAATAATTGATGATTTTTCTGAAATTTCAGCCAGCCAATGATCGTAGAAATCGTCACAGAAAAAGCTGTGAATAGTAAAACTGCCACTGCTAGTTCCCAACCATAATAAATCATTAATAACAAGTTAAAGAGAGCAAATGAACTATTAATAAGTGTGGTCAAAGTAGAGCCACTAAGCTGGCGACGAATCTGAGTAATTCCTTCAATACGTGAGCTCAAATCTCCTGTAGAATATTGGCGAAAAAAGGGCATGGATAACTTTAAGACCCTGTCCCAAACAGCAGCCTGAGTGGGCGGGTCGGTAGTAACTTCTAAACGGAGTAAAGTAAACCCTTGAACTAACTGAAAAATACCAATTCCGAAGGTAGCTCCTAAGAGAACGGCTCCCATTTGTAAGAGTACTGTAGCTTCATTGTTGGGAATGACATTATTGACTAGAAACCCTGTGAGAATGGGGGTTAGCATATTGAGTAAGGTTGCCGAAAGAGCAGAGAGGGCAATCACCAAAATATCCCTAACTCGGCCTTGGAAGGCAAACTTGAAGAGATCTCCTGCCTTGATAGGTTGATCAGGTAAGGAGCGATAGAAGACAAAAGCTTCCCTAGACAAAGAATTAGCTATTTCATCATTGACTAGAGTGCGAGCCATGGTAGTTGGATCTAATAACTCATATTTAACTCCCCGAATTGGCAGGATTGCCACGGGGGTATGATCCTCCTTAAAAGCGAGCAAAGGACCATCATGATCTTGAAGCCACCATTGACCTGTTAAAGACACTAGTCGCGATCTTAATTTAGAAGCGCGGAGAATGGCTTCTAAAAGATTAGCCCGTTTGGGATCTTCTGAAGGTGCAGGGGGAAAAATGGGCACTCCCATAGCCTTGCCCACCGCTCCCATAGCAATTAGTAGAGGTGTTTGCTCTTCTGTAAAGGGTAGAGACTCTGTTTGGGGCTCAAGAATAGATGCTAAAGCCTGAACGCTTTTGGTGATCGCCTGTTGATCCATTTGCTCTCTTTGGGCGAGTCTGTGCTTGGCTTGCTCTAAGTCCCTGTCTAAGCGTAGCTTGATTTCTTGCCAAAGCAAGTCATGCAAATGTTGTAAACCTTCAATTAGGTTTTGACTGTCCTTAACGGTGACAGTAGGCTCTAATTGAGCTTCAACTTCCCCTATAGCTTCTAGCCAAAGTTTAGGACTCAGAGGAAGAATGGCAGAATTTGGGTCAATGATCACAGAATCAATACCTAGAAACTTAGTCTTGCCTTGGTTGGCTGAGTACCAAAGTACTTGATTAGTTTGAAGAGTTTGTTGCTCAGTCAATTGTATTGTGCCTGCTTGGGAGGCTCTGAGACTAATGGGGGGACATACAGAAAAAAGTTGATTAGTTAAGACAGAAGCAATTTTCTCAATCCAGCTTTCAATCAGAGTGATCCCTTGCTGGCTTTGTTCCTCCCCTAATGTCTTAAAATGGGACAAAGAGGTCTTGAACCATTGAACCTTTTCGGTGGTAAAAGCAATTAACTGATATTCTGGATTATCAATTTTAGGATTGAGCCCAAAGAGCCCTTCTTTTGCTTGCACAGTAAACAGATAATGCCAATCTCTTTGAGGTGCACCATTAACTACTGGTCTAATGTATATTTCTGCTGAACCTGACTCTAAAATTAAAATCGTTTGAGGTTGATCGAGAACAATTACTTGCTGACTTTCAACTCCTTCTGAATCCTCCGAATAATTTTTGATGATAGTCATTTTATTCCTCCTTCCGCCTTAATTAAATCTGCGTAATATCCTCCCATAGCCCATAATTGCTCATGAGTCCCTCTTTGTAAGACTTTACCGCGCTCTAAAACAATAATTTCATCACAGTCTCGAATCGTGCTCAAACGGTGAGCAATGATTATACAACTACAATTACGTCTTCTCAAATTGTAGATAATCTGTCTTTCGGTTTCAGCATCAAGAGCACTGGTGGCTTCATCCATCACCAAAATGCTAGGATTAATTACTAAGGCGCGAGCAATTTCTAGACGTTGTCGTTGTCCCCCGCTCAAATTCAGTCCCTGTTCGAGTAATTCAGAATCATAGCCTTGGGGAAGAGCAAGAATTATGTCATGAATAACAGCATCCTTAGCAGCTTGAACGATGTCAACTTCGGGTATGGTATAATCCCAAAGCGTAATGTTGTCCCTAACTGTTCCTCCAAAGATAAATATTTCCTGCTCTACCATCGCCAAAGAATTGACAATTACCGAACGCGGAATGGCACTACGAGGTTTACCATCCAAGATAACCTCACCAGACAGGGGTTGATCTTGACCCGCAATTAACTTACCAATCGTAGATTTCCCTGAACCGCTACCACCGACTAGGGCTATTCTTTGACCTGGTTCTAGGGAAAGGTTGAAATTTTCAATTAACGGAGGTTCTAGAGGATTATAACCAAAGCTCAGATTTGTCAATTCTAAATAACCCTTCAATCTCGGAGTGGGAAAATTCTCCACAACTTTGTCTTCAGTTTCTGGATCAACAGGGTTAATTAAAACATCATCAAGACGATTCACATCACCCACCAATTCTTGAATTTGTTGCCCAAAATTCACGAGATTTTCTACAGGAGCTAGGAATTGACCCATTAGTTGAGTGTACGCTACAAAGCCTCCTAAACTAAGGTTGCCTTTAATTACTGCTATCCCGCCTAGAATTAGTACGGAGGTATTTGCCAACATTTTCATGGTTGGGGACAAAACTGACAAAATTTGGTTTGTCACCCCTAATTTCTGTATTTTGTTGGTTGCTTTGGTGTAGTAACCAGCCCAACGGGAAAAAAAGTCTGACTCTATTCCCGAAGCCTTAATGCTTTCCATACTTTTAAGACCCTGAATACTGACCCCTGCTACCTTACCGTAGTCTTGAGATAGAGACATATTCAGATTGATCCGTCGACGAGACAACCATTGTAATACTAGCAAATTAACAGCTGCGATCGCCACTAGTAACAAGGTCAAGGGAATATTATAAGTGAATAGAAATATACCATAAATTATCATAGTAATCAGACCAATGGTGGTAGTAGCCATTTGTCCTGAGAGTATATTTGCTAACTTGTTATTCAGATCAATGCGATTAGCAATATCCCCTGCGGAGCGTTGAGCATAAAATCTCTGGGGCAGACGTAAACAGTGCCAAAGCAATTTTCCCGACATGGAAACCCCTAGTTTGAGGTTTAGACGCCGCAGATAACGTAATTGAACTTCTTGGAGGAAAAAAGTCAGTACCCCTGCGATCCCTAATCCCCAAAGTAGAGGGATAAACCAATCTATTTGATCTTCGAGTAGTACTTCATCAATAAATTGCCCAATTATTACTGGTAAAGCGATATTAGGAATTATCAAAAATAAACCTGCCAATAAACTGCCTAGGAGGGAATCATAATGATCCTTTAATCGGCTATTAATTGCTTTTATAATATTAGGGGGGTTGCCTCCTTTTTGAAAATTAGGACCAGGCTTAAGAGTCAATACTACCCCAGTATAACCTTCATCAAATTCTTGCCAAGAGATAGTGCGCCTACCTGTAGCTGGATCTGAAAGATAGACTTGATTTTTCTTAAAGCCTTCTACCACTAAAAAATGATTAAATTGCCAAAAAACTATGTAGGGTAATTCTAGTTCTTTGAGTTTGTCAATCTCTACTCTCAATCCTTCAGCTTTGAGTCCATAATTCCTTGCTGCTTTAATCACATTGGAAGCCTTGCTTCCATCCCTAGAAACTCCACAAGCTATGCGTAATTCGCTCAAGGGCACAAATTTTTGATAATACCCAAGGATAATAGCTAGACTAGCTGCTCCACACTCTACTGCTTCCATTTGTATGATGTTAGGAGTAGTAACTGGTTTATGTTTGATCTTATCCATGTTTGATTCATCTCCTACTTAGTAGCATCATTTCTGGTAATTGGTTAACTTGGAAACTATTCACACTTATCTATTAATTCAATCACTGATTAGTTCCGGTAATCGAGCGTAGCAAAGGAATGACATAAGTAATGGGAGCTCTTTGTTCCACTACTACCGTTCCTGTTGCAGTCGTACCTTGAGTTATTGAGAGTTGTGGTCCTGCACCCGATGACCATTGATAACCGCTAAAATTTTTAGGTTCTGTTTTTAATTCAACATAAACTTGAATATTTCTTTCTTGATCGACGACGGTTTGTGCTAGTTGACTGTTACCAATAGTAGTTGTTGCTTCTGCTGCGGAAACTGGAAAGGGTGAAACCTCAGACACTGTTCCGATTATGCCTCCAAAGCGATCTTTTTTGACAACGCTAGGTGTAATTTCTGCCATCATTCCTAGTTCTACCCTTTTCCCTTCTCCAGTTTTAAAGTAAAGAATGGCTTTTAAATTACTATCTTCTTCAGTCCCTGATGACTCTTGTAGTATGGCTACGGGGGTCCCGGGATTTAAGATTTCACCAATACTCGCTTCTATAGATAAAATTTTCCCACTCTTTCTACTAATTACTTGACCTTGAATTTCCAATTGTTCTTCGAGAGCAGCAATTTTATTTAATATTTCTTGTTTTTGTTGAATTTGTTGGTTTAATGTTTGCAAGTTTTTGAGATTTAATTGAGTTTTATCAGCTTCTAGTTTTCGGATGCTCGATTCAAGTTCAATCAAATCATTTTGATTTTCTGCGAACTGCTGTAGAAAACTCGCTTCTTGAGCTTCTAGTTGTGTTAAATTAGTCCGGACCAGGAAAATCTGATCTCTATTTTGAAGATATTGTTGTTGAGCTTGTAGAAAAACTGTTTCAGTAATTAGTCCTTGGTCAAATAGTTTTTGTTGAGCTTCCAAAGCTTCCTTTAAATACTTATTCAAATCTGACAAAGCGCTTAATCTTTCATTTAATTCAGCTCTTTGACTTTCTATACTAAGTTGATTAGATTGACTTAAAGTTGCCTGTAAACCTTGTATTTGAGATATTAGCTGTTTATTACTTTCGATTTTAAACTCAATATCAGCTAACTGAATACTTTGTTCTCTGTCGATAAGTTCATTTTCCTTTTGAAACTGTTGTTCAAGTATGATTAGGTTTTGCTGTTCTTCTGCTAATTGTAATTTAAGTTCAGGTTGCTCAATACGCGCAATCACATCTCCAGGTTGAACTGTGTCGCCTATTTTAACTTTTATCTCCCTCAATTGTCCCGTAGCTTCTGCTTCTATAGGGATAATTGGTTGAGGAGAGCTTAAAATTCCCAACCCCATCACAGTACTATCTATAACTCCAAATACACTCCAGAGCAAAATTCCGAGCACTAATGCACCTAAAGTACTTAACCACAACCAATCTTTTGGTTTAATCACTTCCATTAATTGGTCGAGCTGCTCTGGGGAGGATATACGTTTACTAGTTTTTTCCCTAAAAAGTTTTGGTTTTTGACGATTAAACATAGAAATTGATAATTGATAAATTTTTGATAATTTCTGCTTTCACTATGCACCTTGACTCAAACAGAAGTTTATTTATTATCTATAGGTGTTAATCTTGTGTTGGTTGCATTACGAATACTGGCTAAAGCCAAGTTATAACCAATAATAGCATTATTAAAATTTTCTTCTGCCTGATTTAAAGCAATTTCAGCAGAGATTAGGGTATTAATATCTATTACACCAGCTTGAAATTGAATCCGTCTGGATTTTAGTGTCTGCATGGCTAAATCTAAGACACTCGAAGCTAACTCAACATTTTTTTGATTATATTGTAGTTGAGTAAAAGCTTCCTCAACCTCTTGCTGAATTTGACTGCGGATTACATCTAGCTGTCTAGATGCAGCGTTCATTTGAGCTTCTGCTTGTCGAGCTTGGGCTCTGGCAATACCTCCATCAAAAAACTCCCAAGTGATTTGAGCTGTGATGGATGTGTCTATTTCTATCCCAGTTTGATTTAAAGTCGAACCGTTGAAACTTTCTGAGATGTAAAGACGGGATGCGGTCATTTCACTATTAAGCGAAATATTTGGTCGAATCTGTGCCAGAGAGACTTGGCGATTTGCTTTAGCTGTCTCAACTTGAGTTAGTTGCTGTTTTAATTCTGGTCTTTGCTGCCAAGCTAGACTAATACTTTCTTCTAGAGATAAGTCCCATTTACCAGCCTTTTCCACTGAACTGCTTGCCTGGATTTCTAAATTAGCTGGCAAATTGAGCACTTGAGTTAATTGACTGAGGGCAACAAGACGATTATTGAGAGCCTGATTAAGGTGTTGACGGTAATTCGCCAGATTGAGTTCCGCTTGGGCAACATCTGGTTGAGTAACCATTCTTGCTTGTGCTAAAGCTTGGGTATCACGCAAGGTAGTTTCGGAATTGACTACAGCTTGACTAGCAATTTTGAGATCTTGTTCAGCTGCTTGTAACTGATAATAAGCTTGAATTACTGCTAGTTCTACCTCTAAGGTGGTGATTTCTATCTCAAGGGTTGCTGATTCAAGTTGTGCTTTGGCTATTTGGAGTTGCCCTGTACGCAAACCGCCGGTATAGACATTATAGTTTAACTCAATTGAGCCTGATAGAGTGGTATTGAATTCATCATTGCCAATGATGTCTATGCTAACGCCTGTTTTGGGATCACTTATCAGTTGGTCGCTTATTTGGAGATAACTAGATAGTGATAAAGTCGGAAAATAACTTCTAGATGTCGCTTTTAATCCTTCTTCTGCTTCTAAAAGCTGTTGTTGAGCTACTTGGATTTGAGGATTTCTTTTAATAGCCATTTCTACAGCTTCTTCCAGGGTTAGAGATAGTACTTCTTTCTCATTGATAGTTGATTGTTTTAAAGATTGTAAATGGATGGAATTGGCATTCTGTTGCCAAGTGCTGTCCACCAACCATGGTTCAGTAACTTTCTCAAAGGTAAAACATGCTATTAAAGGACATGATAAGTAAATACTTACTAGTTTATTGTTTCTCATGGTTAATTTTAATTTTCATATTGTCGAAAATCTCTTGATCTTGCTAAACTTTATCTAGTAGATTATATAATGTCCGATTAATTGATGATCATCAACTTTTTCCTTCATACCTTTTTCCTTTCATCAGTGCTTTATCTCAACTTTATCGTAAGTATTCACCCGAACTTGATATTAGACAAGAGTTTAACAGACAATTTCAATAGTTTATAGTTGTGGATTTAGAGTTTTTTTTCTGTCAAGATTATCATAGTGCTCGCCAAAACTTTTTAGCAGCATCTAAGGAAGTTAATGCTTCCATGCAATCATTGCAACATCAGCAATTCCCTGAACTTTTTTGTGATGTAAGTATCTTAGAAAAATCATCTCAGCAAGCTTTGGTTACCATATCAGGAACTCACGGAATTGAAGGTTATTGTGGCTCAGCCATTCAGACGAACCTGCTTAAGCAACAGCAACATAATTTACCTAGAGAACTCTTTCAAGTTCACATTCATAGCTTAAATCCTTGGGGAATGCAATACTTAAGCAGATGCAACGAAGATAATATCGATCTTAATCGTAATTGTCTAGACTTTTCACAGCCTTTACCTGTTAATCCCTTTTATCCACTAATTCACCCACTGATTGATGTTCCTGTTTGGGAGCAACCACAGCAAGAACAATTTTGGACATTTTATCAGTCATTTGTGTCGAAGTATGGTTTAGCTACTTGGAATCAAGCTTTTTCTGGAGGTCAATATGACTATCCTAACGGTGTAATGTTTGGTGGTTTATCTCCGAGTTGGAGTCATCAAATTTTAGAGCAGGTCATCAACAGTCTTCCTGAAAATCTTGATTGTATAGTGGTTATTGATTTTCATTCAGGTGTAGGAAGGTTCGCTCATGAATTAATTTTTGTAGCTCACTCAAGTCAAAATGCTCTACAAAAACTGTCGAAAATCAAGAAAGATAAAATCTTAATTTATTCTCATAATAATTTAGCTATTAATACAGATAATATTTCAGGTTTATTAGTAAACAAATTTGCCCAATATTTTCCTCAAAAATGTCTAAGTTTAGTGGTAGAATATGGTACTTATAATCATCAAATCATGATAGAAGCAATTATTAAGGATAGATGGAATCGTTATCATTCCGAGAGAAGCGATCGCTCCGAAAGAGAATTTTTACTGAATTGGTATTCTCCTGCTCATCCATATTGGCGCAAGCAAGTAATTGCTCAATCTTTAGACTTGATTACCAAATTGTTCTCAGCATCCTAGCCCATCTCTCTTTACTGGATGTAGGCAAATTTCCTAATCAAGTTATATTGATTACTGAGTAAATGTAAATTTTTGTGACAGCAATTTAAGACCAATCTTCCGAGTAACTACCTCAGCTGTCTTGTTTGTGATTGTTGGTGCAGGAATCCGTGTTGGTGGATTGGTTTAAAATCTTCTCTAAATACCCTAAAATCACTATACCGATAATCACGCTTATACCCAATAACAACCAAAAACCATGGACTAAAACCAGAGAATCTTGATCTAATGCTAATCCGCCTAGGGGAGGACCAATCAAATAACCGATCGCCCAACATTGAGAATTCAAAGATAAATAAACTCCCCGTAAATTAGCAGGAGATAATTCAACTACTAAAGCAGAAGCAGATGGTGTATAGGTTACCATGGCTAAAGCAAGAATACTCAGGGCGAGAATGGCTGTTAATACCGCTAAATTAGGTATATTTCCCGTTAACCAAATCAAACTAAAACCAATCCCCCACAATAATAACGAAAACATCAATACTCTCGGACGACTAAAACGATTCAAATAACGGGCGATGGGAAGCTGAGTTAAAGCAGCAAAAACAATATGCCAACTAAATAAGATACTGATTAATTGTGGGGAAAATCCCGTGACTGAGTCTGTAGTAGTAACAAAGTTACTAAAATACAAAGGCATGGTACTTTGTAACTGGGATAAATAAGTAGTAATCATAATATTGACTAGCAAAAACACCATTAAAGGGCGATCGCGAAAAGCTACTAACCATCCTTGGGAAGCAGACTGGGAATGTTCATTAAATTGATAAGTTTCGGCGATCGCCACATAGACTAAAGCAAAAAACACTACAAAAGAAATTCCGTCAATCACAAACAACAGTCGATAACTCAGGGAACTAGCGATCATCGCACCTCCCCCAACTACTCCTATACTTAAACCCATACTATCAGCCAGACGAGTTACCGCAAAAGCCTCATTTCTTTGTTCTGGTGTACTTAAATCAGCTACTGCAGCTTCAGTCGCCGGCCAATATAAACCAATCCCCAACCCCATTAATAAATTACCGAGAATTAGGGTCAAGAAATCATGAGTAAAAAATAAAGCCACATCGGCGATCGCACTTACTGCAGCTGACAATAAGAGAGTACCCCGTCTTCCCCAAAAGGGAGAATCTGTAAACCAACCCCCGAGGAAGCGACCAATAATACCTGCTACCGATCCACTTCCTAAAGCGATTCCCACCGCTGTTGCGCTTAAACCTACTTCATTGACAAAGAAAATCGGCGCATAAAATAAAGTAAATCCCGAACCTATTTGTGATAATAACCTACCAAAAGTTAGTAACCATATTTTCTTATTTAACTTGGGAATAAATCCTCCCCAAAAATTTTTCATATATAATCATCAACCTCTGATAAATTTGTCCGAATTGTTTTTAATAGGGGTAAATGATGTAATAGTACAGTAAAAGTAACTGTTGAACCTAATCCTTCTCCCATACTATAAAAAGATATTGTCCCTCCCAAAGCTTTAACGAAGGTTTTAGAAATAGCTAGACCTAAACCAGTTCCTGGATAAAATTTAGTTGGCGAATTATCTACTTGAAAAAACTGTTCAAACAACTCATCTTGTTTATGTAAAGGAACACCAATACCTGTATCAGATACACTAATTTTAACAACTCCTGGAAATTGTTCATCTTTAAAAGTAACTTTCTTGCTAATTACCTCGGCGATAATATAAACACCTCCTTTATGAGTAAATTTAATAGCGTTACTTAACAAATTTAACATTACTTGAAATAAACGTTGATAATTACTGTAGAGAATTACTTCTTCATAAGTAGCGGGATATTTAATCTTTAGAGTTATTTTTTTACTTTCTGCTTGAGGACGCATTAATTTTTCTACACTTTGTAATAATTCACTCAAGGGGATGGTTTTAAACTCTAATGACATCCTTCCTGATTCGATTTTATGAATATCTAGTAAATCATCGATTATTTTTAATAAATGACGAGAAGATTGAGAGATTTTTTCTAAAAATTCCCTTTGTTGTTCTGGTTCAGTAACAATACCATCTAAGATAAAATCAACAGAATTAATAATTACATGAATAGGAGTTCTCAACTCATGAGAAGTATTAGCTAAAAAATTACTTTTATAGCGAGATATTTTTTCTAATTCCTGATAGAGAGTTGCATGAGCGATCGCTGTTCCTACCTGATCTGCTAACTTATTTAATAAATCAACTTCTATTTGACTCCATTGACGACAATAATCATTTTGTTGTAAACAAATAAGTCCATTACGTTGATCTTGATAAAAAGTAGATAGAATTAAAACCGACTTTTCCCCAAATATATTATTATTAATTTCTTGAATAATTACAGGTTCTTTAGCCGATATAGCTTGTCGCCAATAGGATTGAGAATCTAAATTAAACCTTTTACCCAAAACGGAACGAAAAGGGGGTTTACAGAACTCTGCTTTTACCTCTAATTCTTGATTTTGTCCATCACAATAAATCAGTAAACAACGACTAACGTCAAGTTTTTTTCCCAAACTATCAACAGTTTCTTGCCAAATAGTTTGTAAATCGAGAGTTTTACGAATCTTATTACTGATTTGATTCAACATTTCTTGATAAGGCTCTAAAGAAACTGGTATTAACTTATAGCCAGTTAAGTTTGTTGTTTCTCTAGTAACCAAATAACCCATAACTAAAACCTCTTCTACCCTTCCTTGAGTTTTCAAGATTGGAGTCATAGTTAATGCAAATAACCAAGATTGCTGCTGATGTTGAAACTCCCATTGACATTGTTCAGCAATTTTACTATCAATAACACGATTAAGTCTTTCTAAATAACTATTTATAGCAACAGGTACAAAAATTTCTTGACAATGTTTTCCTGCTATTTCATCAACTAAGTCAATATCTTTACCCTTTTGCCAATAAAAAGAGATGTATTTACCCAACTTATCTTGAATATAAACCAATTCTACATCTAAAGTTTCCCAATTCATCGTCTTTTTTACTTACTAACCCCCTTTACCCATTTCCCCACCCATTGCTAAAGCTATAAGGATGGGGTTGTTAGACCAAAATTTGGTTAACAATATTAATCATTCCACTCACCCCTAGGGGGTACAGGTGGATTGCGTCTAAAAGTACGACTCAATTCATCATCACGGTATCTTTCACCTTTTAACCATTCTTTAATAGCTGTTTCAATTACTCTACTAGGATCGCTGGTAAGATGTTTAAGTTGTTCGATAACCACTGGATCGAGGTGAATAGAGATTTCCACTTTTTCAGCCTGGCGTTGGAAATTAGTTACATTCTCATTCATTATATTTTTTTGCCGATTAATAGTCCTACAATTGCATTTTACTAATAAAAAGGCAAGAGAATATAGGTGTTAATCCGTTATAAGCAAAACTTATGATTAATATAAGTAAAAACTAAGTTAAAAAGCTTTACAAAACTTTAAAAAAGGGTT